>WRIW01000025.1 GCA_009782505.1 Clostridiales bacterium | reverse complement strand
AATATCTCTACTTAGCGAGCCTTGCGCGAGCTTAGTAGAATAGATACTATACCCTTAACGAATGCAAGCTGGAAGCGCAGCATGAGTTTAGTCGTATGGTATAATAACCACTGGGCGCGCCGGTTCTGCGGTTATTATACAGATTTAATTACCGCCGGGCTCCTCCCTCTGGGAGAACCGCCCGACATGGCAGATTATACCATGTTACGCATTGCTTCACATGGTATAATAACCACTGGGCGCCCCTGTACGGCGGCGCGGCAAGGAGACTGGATACATGCTCGACATAGCCCTCGTCGGTTCCGGCGGCTTCATGCCCATGCACAACCGCTTTCTCACCGCCATGGTTGCCCGGCTAAACGGCAAGATGCTTCTCGTGGACTGTGGTGAAGGCGCCCAGATCAATCTTCGCCGGATAGGCTGGGGTTTCAAGGATATCGACGTCATCTGCTTCACGCATTTCCACGCAGACCACATCGCCGGGCTTCCCGGCCTTCTGCTGACCATGGGCAACTCGGACAGGACCGAACCGGTCACCATCGTCGGTCCCAAGGGCATACGGGAGGTCACCAGCCATCTTTGCGTCATCGCCCCTGTGCCATTTGAGCCCCGGTTCATCGAGCTGACCCCCAGAGGCGGCCAGGCTGTATCGTTTCAAGCCGGCGGGTTTCAGCTGTCCGCCCTGCCCCTGGATCACCATACCCCCTGCCTCGGCTACAGCCTCACCGTCCCCCGGGCAGGCAGGTTTGACGCCGACAAAGCGAAAAAGCTGGGTATACCCCTGTTTGGCTGGTCGAGGCTGCAGAAAGGGGAGAAGGTCGTGCATGAGGGAAAGTCCTTTTCGCCGGATATGGTTATGGGGCCTCAGCGTAAGGGCATCAAGGTCTCTTACATCACCGACACGAGGCCTGTCCCCGGCATCCCGGATTTCATACAGGGCTCCGATCTGTTTATCGCGGAAGGGCTTTATGGCGATGACGATATGCTGGACCAGGCGGCCCAGAAGAGGCACATGATATTCAGCGAAGCGGCGGCTCTGGCTAAAGCGGGGAAGGTGGATGAGATGTGGCTGACGCATTTCTCTCCCGCTATGCCGGATCCCGGCGCGTACCTGGAATCGGCCCGGCGGGTATTTCCCAACGCTGTGGCCGGGCGCGACCGCATGACGAAAACTTTTCGGTTTCAGGAAGAGGACACAAATGGCAGATGACAGAATAAAGATAATCGCCGAGAACCGTAGGGCCCGGCATGAATATTTCATACTGGATTCATACGAAGCCGGCATCGCGCTGACCGGTACGGAGGTGAAATCCCTCCGCGCCGGGAAAGTCAATCTCCGGGATTGCTACGGTATGGTCAAGGACGGGGAGATGTATCTGGAAGGCATGCATATCAGCCCCTACGAGCATGGGAACCGATACAACGTAGACCCTATGCGCCGCAGAAAGCTGCTAATGCACAAGCGTCAAATCATGAAGCTCTACGGCCAGGTCAAGCAGGAAGGCCTCACCCTGGCGCCTCTGAAGCTGTACTTCGTCAGAGGCAGGGTTAAGGTAGAGCTGGCGCTGTGCAAAGGCAAAAAGCTCTACGATAAACGCGACGCCGCCGCCGCGAAGGTCGCCAGGCGGGAGGTAGAAAGGGCGTTCAGGGGCAAAGACAGGGATTGATTCTTACGAAATCACATTGCCCCTTCTAAAGCAACGAGCCTGATATCATGTTCTTCCGCCCTAGCTTCTATGGCTTCCAGGCGTTCGTCCTGCTCTTTGTTTTTATTCACGTTGAGATCGAAGCCCTCTAAGGCAGCATCGATTTTCCTAAACTTTTCATTCTCAATGATGAATATAGATTTTTGCATGACTGCAATCGACGACTGCATTTCGCCCGAGGATACCTTCATCTCGGCGTATGACGCCTGCAGCTCCGCGACAGTTGCTTGCATCTCGGCGAAAGATGCTTGCAGCTCCGCGACAGTTGCCTGCATCTCGGCGAAGGATTCACGCAGCTCCGCGTAAGATACCTGTAGCTCCGCGACAGTTGCTTGCATCTCCTTGACGTCACTTCGCAATTCGTTGATGGCAACCCATATTGCGCCGACGTCTTTCCGTAATTCGCCGATGGCGACCCATATTTCACCGACGCTACCCTGTAGCTCCGCGACAGATTCCTGAAGCTCCCTTGAATTCTCCTCTAATACATCAAGCCGCATCTCAACCCTATCGAATCGCGCATTGATGATCGGAATAAAATCATTTCTGAGCAAATCACCGAAAAGACCGCCAATCGACTGTAAATCATCCTGTGTTAATGCCATTTGATCACCGCCTTAGTTATTCGATTATAAACGATAGCGAAGTATATGAAAAGGAATATTTCCTTCCTATACTTTCCAATTATCAGTATAACAGACTTCTCTGATCTATGCAACATATTTTTCCATTTATTTTTATTATTTCCATTATTGATAATATTTACATTGTGCAGCCGGCTAAAATAGGTTATACTGTCGATAGAAATCTTCTTTGTCTGGCATTTCCGGGGACGTACCGGTTTCGACGGGGGAAATGGTGGCGGAGGAAGCGGGCCGGGTTGGCGCCAGCCCGTTAAAAAGGCGCAAAACGCTTAATTGCGAACGATAATTTAGCTTTCGCTGCTTAAAGCAGCCGACTCCCCGCCCTCTGGGCCTGCGGTGAGGGATGGGGAGACATTTAGCAGGCTACCCTTGGCTCAGCTTCTCGTATGTCGAGGGGAAATCAACGGGAATAGTAACGGCTGATCCTGTCTGTGGGAGCTGTCGAAGCGAATGTAAATCATAGACTACGCTCGTAGACGCCTCCGTGGTCATTCTTTCGGACAGGGGTTCGACTCCCCTCGTCTCCATACAATACCGCTCAATTTCATTGAGTGGTATTGAGGACAGCTTCCAGAGGGAGTCGAACGCCCGAGGAAAAGGCCCCGGTGGGGCGTTGCCTCAGAACCTATAAAGGAGTGATCAACCATGTATCTTATCATCTCAGCGAGCCCAAACACCGACGGATTGACCGCGGCCTGCGCCAAAGCTGCCTTCGACGGTATCACGGAAGCCGGAGGCCAGGCGGAGATCGCCGACATCAGCGCGGCGAAGCTGGAGCCCTGCCGCATCTGCGGTACGAGCTGGGGCCAGTGCCGGGAGACGTCTAAGTGCGTCATCGGCGATGTACTCCCCGAGCTGCAGAAGAAGTTCCGCGAAGCCGAAGGCGTCATACTCGTCACCCCGGTCTACTTCATGCAGCCAAGCGAACGCATGAAGTATTTCCTCGACCGCTTCCGCAGATGCGAAGCTTTCAGCAAGAGCGGCAGCGCCGCAGCCGGCAAGAATATCCATCTGGTCGCGGCGGCGGGGGGCAGCGGCAACGGCACGTCCCAATGCCTGCTGGAGATGGAGACCTGGTGCCGTCATGTAGGCGCCACCACTCAGGAGAAAACCGGGATCACGCGGTTTAACCGCCCACTCATGCTGCCGGTCATCAAGGACGCCGCCGCCAGGCTCGTCAAGGGCGAATATTTCAAGCGGGCATAACGTCACGCCGAAGCCCCAAATCAAGCCTGCGGGAGGCTTACGCTCCCAAGTCATCGCCCATGCCGGGCGCACTGAAAAGACGCACAGCGGGACAATCCCGACGTGCGCTTTTTTCTTTGCGGCTTTCCTATTCTATACGATAACCCCTTTTGTACGATAACCCCTTTAAACGACAACCCCCGCTCGGCTGCCTTCTTCATCGGATTGCCCCGCTTATGCGCCTGGCGCCCGGCAGGGACGTATCAGCCGGTGCAACTATGCCGTGCGCCTGCGAAGCGGCAGGCTCGGCGCCTGGCGCCTGTACCGGCGCTTACGACGCGACGCGCCTGGGTATCCTGCCCCGCTCCAGAAGCCGCTCATATACGGCGGCTACCCGATCCGCGTACACGGCGGCGGAGAACTCCTCCGCCGTAGCCATCGCCCCCAGGCTGAGGTCTTGCCTCGCCGCGTCATCGGCAAGTATCTTGTCAAGGGCGCCCACCAGCCCGGCTTGATCTTCAAAGGCATAGCCGTTGACCCCGTCTTGCAGTATCCCTTCGAGGCAGCGATCCGCCCTTGCCGCCACCGGCAGCCCGGCCGCCATCGCCTCGATGTAGGTGAGGCCTTGCGCTTCGCTCCGGGAGGAGTTCACAAAGACGTCGCCTATCTGGTAGTATTTCCCTATCTCATCCCAGGGCTTGACCCCCGCGAAGATCGTCTTATCCGCCATACCCAGGGCTGCGGTAAGGCCTTCCAGCCTCGGGCGGTCCTTGCCGTCCCCCACAAGTACAAACTTCATGTCCTGCCTGGCGAGGAGGTAGTCCTTCAAGCCGTATAGCAGCTCCTGGATATTTTTCTCCTCCGCTATCCTGCCCAGATAGAGCAGCACCTTATCTTCCGGGCTTATCCCCAGCTCGCCCCTGGCGCGGCGGATTTCCTCCGGGCTGTAGTATCCTGGCTTGAACCTTTCCAGGTCGATCCCGGAGGGTATCACGGCTGCTTCGCCGCGGACGCCATAGGACCGAAGCATATCCTTCATCTTCACCGTAGGCACGATCACCTGCCCGGCTGAGTTGCAGAACTCGGCGGTGAGCTTCCTGGCGACGACTCTGGTGAAGCCGTCCAGCATGGGTACCCATTTCGTCAGATAATGGGTGTAGTCCTCATAGACCGTATGCATCGTATGGACTACAGGCAGATTAAGCTCCCTGGCCATATAGCGGCCAAATACCCCCAGGGCGAACTCGGAATGGGTATGGACGATATCCAGCTCAAGCCCCCGCACCAACCTTGCCAGGCGGGGATGATAAAACACCCCCATGCGCCTCTCCGCGAGGAATGGCATGCTGGGCAGACGGTATATGTCTTCCTCATCCTGCCGGGCGTCCGGGTCGGTGGTGGTAAAAATAAAAACCCGGTGGCCCCGGGCCCGCAGATAATGGTTGAGCATCAGTACAGACGTCGCCAGGCCATTGATCTGGGGATAATACGTATCGGCAAATATCCCTACCCTCATACATCGCCGCTTTCTATGCCGCTGAGGTCATAGGTGATCCCAAGGCTCTCGCAGAGCTTGGTGTAGGCCTCCACCGTTCCCACGTCGTGGCACTGGCCTTCGATAGTAAATGTCGTCATAGGCTTTCTGGTATACAGCCACACGACGAAGTTGCCGGGGGCGTCCATGTTGTTTTTCTCTTTACGGTATTGGGCGAACAACCTTATGGTCTCCCGGGTATAGTAATAGATGGCGTACATAGCCAAGTCTGACTTTGGCTTAGCCGGTTTTTCCTCAATATTGACGATATTCCTATTCTCATCCAGCAAGACAATGCCAAGATGGCTAAGCAGGGCCGGATCGTCGATTTTCTTCACGCAGACCCCGTCCTGGCCGCTTTCCCGGCAGGTCTCCACAAACAGGCTTAAGGAAAAATCAAAATAACTGTCGCCGGCGATGATCAGGAGCTCCTCGTCAAGCTGCATCTTGTTGATCGTATAATGAATGTCCCCTATGGCGCCCAGGCTTTCGGTCACATCATCAGTGCCGTCGTCCAGGAGCGTGACGGGGATATACCCTTCATAGCCCTCCTTCCAGCGCCGGAAGTGGTCGATGAACTTGTGGTTGGAGACGACGATGATCTCCTCGCAGTCCGGTACTTCATTGACCAGGCTTATGATGTGCCCCATGACGGTCTCCCGGCCCAGGGGGAGAAGAGCCTTGGGCAGCCTTTGGTTTAGCGGATATAGCCTGGTGGCGTACCCCGCCGCAAGTATCAATGCTCTCATCGGATCACCCTCATCCCTCCGCTTCGCCCCGATGGGCGTAGGCCTCGAACCGGCACGTCCGGTCACCCGTGGCCCAGCAGTCGACTTCTTTCACTGTAAATTCCTTGCCCGTGGCGTGATACAGCAAGCCGCTGATCAGCCCTTCGTCATACGTACAGACCGCCTCCCCAGTGACCGGCAGCCCGGAGCAATCCAGGTCTTCGTCCACGGTGAGGACGATATGCATATTCTCCAAATCCACCGATTCGATGCGGAGTATGCCGATCTTCAGATCCTTGAGCCGCTTCTGTAAGTCGATGATGAACTCATCCAGGTCGCCGACAGGTTCAAGGAGATTGGCTGCGATAGCCAGGCCCGACCTGTACCCGATGGAGTATAGTATCCGATCGGCCTGCTCCTGCCCGAAACGCTCTTTGAGCTCATCCATGAGGTTATACATCAATAAACGATAGACCGCGACAGGCATGTCCAAGCCCAGGTTCTCCCTGCCCACGGCGATGTCGCCTATCCTCGACCAGCTGAAATACTTTTCTTCCATACGGGCGTCACTCCCACCGATTCGCCATATTGCGGGGCGTTTGATGAATTTTCGTGTATACCATGCCATTATCATACCATACATAACCGCTTGTTACAATCGGGAAGGCCCTTCAAGAAATCGTTTACAAATTTGCCGGGCAGGTGTTATAATATGAATGGAAAGGATGTTGATAAAACGTGCTCGCCGAAAAGAAAAAGATTCTCGTCGTCGACGACATCGAGTTGAATCGTTTGATATTAAGCGATCTTTTTTGTGATGAATACGACATTCTGGAAGCGGAAAATGGTAAGGACGCCCTGGAATTGCTCTATCGCCACCAGAGCGATATCGCCATCGTTTTGCTTGACCTCGTCATGCCCGTCATGGACGGCTTTGGCGTATTGCATGATATGCAGGACTCGAAGATCATCCAGAGCATCCCTGTCATCCTCATCACAGGGGAAAACGACGACGAGAAAAGCCTTAAGGGCTTTGAGCTTGGTGTTTCCGACTTGCTGAACAAGCCTTTCAACTCGAAGATCGTATACCGCCGCGTGGTCAATGTAGTGGAGCTTTACGCCCATAAGCAGAATCTGGAAGAGAAGCTGGCGGAGCAGAAGGAGATGCTGGAGAAGCAGGCGGAGCGCCTCCATCAGTCGAACCAATTCGTCATCGACGCCCTCAGCACCACCGTCGAGTTCCGCAGCTGTGAGTCGGGCGCCCATATCAAGAATATCCGCGGTCTCACCCGTATACTATTGGAGACGGTGAGGGATTTTTATCCCGACGCTTATCCCATCACCACGGAAGAGATCGGCATTATCGAAAGCGCCTCCGCCATGCATGACATCGGCAAGATCGCCATACCGGACGCCATCCTGCTCAAGCCCGGCTCGCTGACGTCGGAGGAATTCGAGATCATGAAGACCCATACCATACGGGGCTGCGAGATGCTGTCCACCTTGAACTACACCCAAGATCAGGAGTATTATAAATACTGCTACGAGATATGCCGGCACCATCATGAACGCTGGGACGGCAGGGGTTATCCCGACGGGCTGAAGGGCGACGAGATATCCATCTGGGCCCAGGCGACATCCCTGGCGGACGTCTACGACGCCCTCACCAGTAAACGCGTCTATAAGCCCGCCTTCACCCACGACCAAGCTGTAAATATGATTCTGAAAGGCGAGTGCGGCGCCTTTAACCCCATACTCCTGGATTGCTTCGACCGCAGCCGCGCTTATCTCTTTAATGAGAAAAACTCCGGCGAGGCCGGCGCCCAGCAGGAAGCGGCGGTGGGCGCCTAAGCCGGGGCGGAGACGAGCTACTCCCTGGCGCTTCGGGTGGCGGATCGGGGCCCGCATGGGCGCGGACGTATTCAAAAAAGGGGCTGTTTTGTTACAGCCCCTTATCTATGCCCGGGTCATTGGGAATCAGCCTAGCCGCCCTATATACCTGCCTGACCGGGTCATTCGCCGTCCATCTCCGCCATGACCTCTTCCACATATAGCCTGGTCTGGCTATACGCCGCCCGGAAGTCCGCCTGGGACTCTTCCGAGGCTATACCCTGGCGCAGCTCTTCCATCATCCTGGTGCTGATCTTAAAAAGCTCAGTCAATGAGAGGTTGCCGGTCATCCCCTTGATGGCGTGGGCGGCATCCGCCGCTTTGCCATAGTCCTTCTGCATTAGGCTGTCTTCCAGGTTGGCAAACTCGCCGCTCTCCATAAACAAGCCCAACATCCTGCGGAAAAGCTTCTTGTTGTCCCGGACCCTTGTCAAAGCTTCCTTGATATTGATATAGTCGTCTCTGCTTAATAAATCCGCCATAGCATTGCCTTTCCTTTCTGACGTCGCGCTCAATTACTAAAGCGAATTATACCACAATGATTCAGAAAAGCAAGCGTCGTGATCCGCTCAGCCAGCCAGCCACCGGTGGCAGACGCCGACGCCCTCGAGGGCGTTCAGCGACCAGGCGTCCGCTTTGATGATCCTGCAGTAGTCCGCCGTGATCGGGGCGCCGCCGACGATAACTTTCACGCTTTCGCGGAGCCCTGCTTCCGCCAGGGCGTCCACCGTATCCCTCATGGACTCCACCGCCAGGGTCAGGACGCCGCTCAGGGCAAGCACCTTCACGCCGCTTTCCTTCACCGCCGCCACGATCGCCTCAGGCGCCACGTCCACGCCCAGGTCGATGACTTCTATGCCGCCGGCTTCCAAGAGCGCCTTAAGGATATTTTTGCCGATATCATGGATATCGCCCTTTACGGTGCACAGCACCATCTTGCCTGCGCCCGCCCCGGCCCCGCCGCTCAGATACGGCTTCAGCGCCGCGGCGGCTTCCCCCATGAGCTCCCCCGCGTAGATCAGGTCGGCTACGAAGTATTCGCCGGTCTCAAATCTCTTGCCCACAATGTCCATACCCGCCTGGCAGGCGGCCAAGGCCTCCGCCGCGCCCTCGCCCCCGGCGGCTTTCAGCCCGCCGAGTAGCTTCATTACCTCTTCCTCTTCCAGCTCGCCCATCGCGCGTCTTAATTCATCGAAATCCGCCATACCTCGCACCCCTCCGCTTCGCGAACCGCGCCAACGGTCTATGCGGCGCGGCCTTTCCTTAATCATTAGTTTAACCGAAAATGAAGGGAACCGCAATCCGGCTGTAAAAATCTATCGCCGGATCCACGGTCCCCCTGAACTGTAGCTGGTTCCCTTCTGCGCGATTCGAATCCGCGGATTTGCCGGGTTGCGCTTACTCTACGGGCGGTAAGGTGGCGAAGCCCCGCGCCAGGGCTTCGTCGCTTGGGATGTCGTCGGTGAGCGTACCGGCGTTGTAGGCCATATAAGCCGCCATGTCGAAGTAGCCGGTGCCGGAAAGCCCGAAGAGTATCGTTTTCTCCTCGCCCGACTCCTTGCAGGCCAGGGCTTCGTCGATAGCGGCTTTGATGGCGTGGGAGGATTCCGGCGCGGGCAGCGTCCCTTCCGAGCGGGCAAAGAGGGAAGCCGCCTCAAATACATCGTTTTGGCGGTAGGATCTCGCCTCCATGAAGCCGTCGTGGTAAAGCTGGGAGAGTACGCTATTCATGCCGTGGTACCTGAGCCCGCCGGCGTGGTTGGTATCGGGGATGAAGCCGCTGCCCAGGGTATACATCTTGACCAGGGGCGTCGTCTGGCCGGTATCGCCGAAGTCATAGGCGAAGCGCCCCCGGGTGAATGACGGGCAGCTGGCGGGCTCCACCGCGATGAAACGCGTGTCCGCCTGCCCTTTCAGCTTCTTGGACATAAAGGGCGCGATGAGGCCGCCCAGGTTGGAGCCGCCCCCGGCGCAACCGATGATGACGTCCGGCTTGATGCCGTACTTCTCCATGGCCGCCTCTACCTCAAGGCCGATCACCGACTGATGGAGCAGCACATGATTCATCACGCTGCCGAGCACATAGCGGCTGTGGGCCGTGCCTGCGGAGACCTCGATGGCCTCGGAGATGGCGCAGCCCAGAGAGCCGCCCGTATCCGGCATCGCTTCAAGGATCTTCCTGCCGGCGGCTGTGGTGTCCGAGGGGGAGGGTATGACCTGGGCCCCGTAGGTCTCCATGACGGCTTTGCGGTAGGGCTTCTGCTGGCTGGATATCTTGACCATAAATACTTTCAGGTCGATGCCGAAGTACGCGCAGGCCATAGCTAGGGCTGTGCCCCACTGGCCGGCGCCGGTCTCCGTGGAGAGGGCGGTGATCCCCTGCTGTTTGGCGTAGTAGACCTGGGCTATGGCGGAGTTCAGCTTATGGGAGCCGGAGGTGTTTGAGCCTTCGAATTTATAGTAGATTTTCGCCGGAGTGTCGAGGATCTCTTCCAGGCAGTAGGCCCGCACCAAAGGCGACGGCCGGTACATCCGGTAGAAATTCCGCACCGCCTCGGGTATCTCGACGAGGCTGTCCGCGCCGTTTAGCTCCTGGGCTACGCACTCCTCGCAGAATACCGGATACAAGTCTTCCGGCGTGCAGGGCTTCAATGTACCGGGATGCAGCATAGGCGCCGGCTTATTGGGCAGGTCAGGCCGCATATTGAGCCAATATTTCGGCAGCTCGTCTTCGGTCAGATAAATCTTGTACGGGACTTCCTGGTTTTTGCTTGTCATGTTGATCAACCTTTCTTTTGCTTTTTTTGAAATTCGGCTGTGCCCTCTGAATGAGGCTGATGATTTGCCTGATCGGATATTCTGCTGGTTTCCGGGTTTGGGGATAAAAGAAAAGACTCCTATCCCTTGTAGGGACAAAAGTCTTTGACTTCTGCGGTACCACCCTGATTGGCTGAAACGCCCACTCTGCTCGCATACCGACATATGCGCCTTCCGGATAACGGGTAAGGTCCCCGTCGACGCCTACTCGCCTGTCGCCAAGCTTTCAGATCGCCCTAGCAGCCTGTGTAGCCAGGCCGCAAGTGAGTCCATTTGCCGGAAAATCCCTTGCCGCGCTCTCACCATCGGCGGCTCTCTGTGGAGTTCAATCTCCGGTTACTACTCTCACTCATCGGTTTATGCCGTATTTCATTGAAATGAATCATACTCCCGGACAGGCGCCCTTGTCAACAGTTTTTTTTGAGCTGCCTGCAGGGGTGCTTACAGTTCACGGGAGTAGGGATCCGGGGTGCGGCTGTTTGCATGCGATGGATTGAACGGCTTCGTTGACCGGATAAGAAATCGCAAACAGGGGTGCTTTGCGCTTCAGTCTGCCAGGCGGATATGGCGGTACAGGTTAGCCAGCAGCATCGCTACCTCGGCGGCTTCCGGCACCTTAGCGCTGTCCAGGAAGCGGGCTTCCAGGGAATGGCTCAGCAGCCCCGCGTTATAAAGCAGCTCCCTGTTTTCAGCGGGGCTCCTCCGCAAGGTCCTGGGCGCGGTCCGCTCGGGAGCTTCCCCGAAGGCTTCCCCTTGCGCCTCGCCGGGCGCCGCGCCGGGTGTAGTTCCGGGCGTCGGCGCCGTGCCCGCCGCCCATATCCTCAGCTCCTCGGCGGCAAGCCAGGCCGAAGCCACCGCGTCTAGCACCTGGCCGCAGTCCGGCGGCTCATCCACTTCATAGTAGTCCAGGGAGTAGCCGGCTTTCCTGATCACCCCGTTTAACATATACTGGAAACGCCATTTATCCATGGGCGAGTCCAGGCGGTAGTCATTCTCATAACCTCCGTCCATGAGCCCCAGCCGCCGAAGGGCTGCCATGCCCTCGTATGCCCAGTGGGCGCTGTTTGGGTCGCTGCTGATGAAGTCCTCCAGGTAGGCGCCCTGGCTCTTCAGTGTGGACTGTAGGCGGTGCACAGCCGCGGGATCCCTGCTTATGGTGCGGAAATCCATGCCTTCCCGGATGGACTGCGCGGCAGCCGCGCCGGCAGCCTGCCCCACCGCCATGCCCAGAGGCAGCACCCTGGCGCTGGAAGCGGCCAGGGACGTATATGAGGCGCTGCGGCCCACGATGAGCAGGTCGTCGGCGCCCGTTGGGATGATGCAGCGGAAGGGCACGGCATAGTGGTCGGGATTGCCGATCACCGTGCCGAAGGGCTGCTGTACGGAAGGCTGCACATCGGCGGGATAGCTGCCTATGGCGATCTTGTCCCACTGGTCGCGGTTTCCCAGCACATCATCTATGCTAAGCTGATACTCCCCGATGAAGTGCCTGGTCTCCCGCACGTAGAGCCTGCCCGCCGTGGCGGCCAGCTCCGCCTTGTCGAAGCCCGCGAAGTTCTCCCGGATGTACGGGATCAGGTAGATGAGCTCGTCTTTGACCCGCTCCGCCGCCGCTTCGAAGCTGCCCGGCGCCAGGGGCTCTATCCCGAAGATGAGCAAAGCGTTGATAAGCACGGTGCCGGATCGCTGCCGGGCTATATTGAAGCCCCTCAGCCTCATCATAGCGTCCCGGGGCTTGTAGGAGTAACCCTCTTCCTCGTATCCCCAGGCCGTCTTATTCGTCGCGCCGATATTCGCCCGGTCTCCGGTGAAGGCGCCCTTTATCCGCGCCCAGTTTAGGTGGAGGAAGACCCGGGGCCAGTTGACGCCGGACAATTCGAAGACCAGCGTGACCCCCATCTGCCGTTCCGGCTCGCCGATATCCTCGCCCCCATAGGTATATGGAACTCCCGCCATAGCGGCCAGGTCGCCATCGGCTGTGGCGTCGATGATCCGCTTCGCTGTGTAGGGAACCTCTTTACCGCCCTCCATCATCACCACGCCGGTGACGCGGCCGTACTCCGTCAGCGGGGCCAGGAGGGAGGATCCGGTTCGCAGGGTAAGCAGCTCCTCAAGGGTGACAAGGTCGATGAAATAATTCTTCGCGGTGGTAATGTCAAAAGCCGTCCCGTCCACGGCGTTGTAGAATTCCTCAAATATCCCCCTGGTGAGCAGCGTGCCTTCATGGTCATAACACATATCCAGGAAGTTCAGCTGCCCCAGCGTCATGAGCCCGCCCAAGGTGTGGGATTCTTCCAGCAGCAAGGTCTTCATGCCGTTGCGCGCGGCGGATACCGCGGCGGCTATGCCTTCCGGCTCGGCGCCCACGACGATGACGTCGTAGTCCCGGGGGATGCTCTCCTGATTGACCCAGGCGATCTCTTCTACCGGATGCCAGAGCAGGTACGGCGCCAGATAAAGGATGAGGGCTACGGCGGAGACAGCCAGTAGAAGGGCTACGACTCCCTTGCCCTTGCGGGGGACGATCCTCTTCTTTAGTATGGCTTCTTCCCCGCGGCGGCGATCCCCAGCGCGGCGCTCCGGGCCTGTCCAGTCCCCGTTGCCGCCCTTGCGCCGCTCCCTGTCCGCCCCCCGCCTTTCGATCCGTACGGGCGCGGGGGGGCCGCTATTATCCATACCTTTGATCTGGGGGATGGCGGGCACATATTTCTTCTGCAGCTCCTCGAAGGCGAGGTCCACTTCCTCCAGCGATTTCAGCCGGTCGTCTTCCATGTCCGATTCCTTTCCTCAGGCATTCCGCCTCTTCGCGGGCTGAGCCGCGCCTTTGATCGGAAGGCGGCGGCGCGCGGAGCGGACGCTAACGTAAGTATATCTGATTCAACTATGCGATACAAGGCGCAACTGCGGCCTTTCGCGGTTGACAGCGGAGGGTTTTCTACAATATAATTGCTTGTGGTGAATTGTTTAACATAAGGAGGTTCCCATGAGTACAAAAATGACCATCGACGGGAATACCGCAGCGGCTCATGTTGCGTACGCTTTTAGCGACGTGGCGGCGATCTTTCCCATCACCCCTTCCTCCCCCATGGCGGAATCCATGGACGAGTGGGCGGCGGCCGGCATGAAAAACCTGTTCGGCCAGGAAGTCAACGTGGTGGAAATGCAGTCCGAAGCCGGCGCCGCCGGCGCGGTCCACGGCTCTCTAGCGGCCGGCGCGTTCACCAGCACCTTTACCGCTTCCCAAGGTTTACTGCTGATGATCCCCAACATGTATAAGATCAGCGGCGAACTCTTGCCCAGCGTATTTCACGTATCCGCCAGAGCACTGGCAGCCCACGCCCTTTCCATCTTCGGCGACCACGCCGACGTCATGGCCTGCCGCCAGACGGGCTTCGCCATGATCGCGTCCAACTCCGTGCAGGAAGCCATGGACGTGGCCCTGATCTCCCACCTCAGCACATTGCGGACCAGCGTGCCCTTCCTCCACTTCTTCGACGGCTTCCGTACTTCACACGAGGTGCAGAAGATCGACGCCATCGATTACGACGAAATGCTCCCCCTCGTGGATCAGGGCGCGGTCAAGGCTTTCCGCGCCAAGAGTATGAATCCCGACCACCCCCACCAGCGGGGCACGGCCCAGAACCCCGACATCTACTTCCAGAACCGCGAGGCTTCCAATAAGTTCTACGCCGAAGTCCCCGCCATCGTAGAGGAAGAAATGGCTAAGGTCAGCAAGCTTACCGGCCGCGCGTATCACCTCTTCGACTATGTAGGCGCCCCCGACGCCGAGCACGTCGTCATCGCCATGGGCTCCGGCGCGGAAGCCGTGGAGGAAACTGTTGATTACCTAAACGCAAACGGCGGTAAAGTGGGCCTGTTGAAAGTCCGCCTCTACCGGCCATTCTCCATCAAGCACTTCGGCGACGCCCTGCCCAAGTCGGTGAAATCCGTCTCCGTCCTGGACAGGACCAAGGAGCCCGGCGCCATCGGCGAGCCGCTTTACACAGACGTCTGCGCCGCCCTGAAGGAACTCGGCAGAGAAGGGATCGCGGTACTGGGCGGACGCTACGGCTTAGGTTCCAAGGAATTCAACCCCACCATGGTCAAGGCCATCTACGACAACATGGGCGGCGCGAAGAAGAACCACTTCACCGTAGGCATCGTGGACGACGTATCCGGCACCAGCCTGCCTTTGGGCGACAAGGTCGACGCCGCGCCGGCAGGCTCCATCAGCTGCATGTTTTACGGCTTAGGCTCGGACGGCACTGTGGGCGCCAACAAGAACTCCATCAAAATCATCGGCGACCATACCGACATGTACGCTCAGGCTTATTTCTCCTACGACTCCAAGAAGTCCGGGGGCATCACCATAAGCCATTTGCGTTTCGGCAAAACACCCATCCATTCCACCTATCTCATCGACTCGGCGGACTTCATCGCCTGCCACAACCCCTCTTACGTGACTCGCTACGACATGCTCTCCGCCCTCAAGGACGGCGGCGTCTTCCTGCTGAACAGCTCCTGGAGCCAGGAGGAGATGGAGACCCAGCTCCCGGCGGCGATGAAAAAAGCATTGGCGCAGAAGAAGGCCAAGTTCTACAATGTGGACGCCGTGAAGATCGCCGGCGAAGCGGGTATGGGCAAGCGTATCAATACTGTCATGCAAGCGGTGTTCTTTAAGCTGGCCGAAGTGATACCATACGACAAAGCCGACGAATATATGAAGGACGCGGTGAGGAAATCCTACGGCAGGAGAGGCGAGCAAATCGTCAAGATGAACTGCGACGCCATCGACGCTTCCATTTCCGGCATCGTGGAGATGAAAGTCCCGGCCGAATGGGCCAACACTACTACCGGCGCGCCTATGGTCACCATCGACGCCACCAAGTACTTCGACGACGTAGTCGCCCCCATCCTGGCCCAGGAAGGCGACAAGCTTCCGGTGTCCACATTCGACCCCGCAGGCATCGTGCCCACGGGCACCACGAAGTATGAGAAGCGCTGCATCGCCATCAATATCCCCGAGTGGCAGGCGGAAAACTGCATCCAGTGCAACCAATGCTCCCTGGTCTGCCCCCATGCCGTGATACGTCCCACACTGGTCAAGGACGGCGTAGCCTGCCCGGATACCTTCGCGGTCAAGACGCCAAACAATAAGGCCCTAGCCGGCTACCAGTACCGCATCCAGGTCAGCCCCATGGACTGCAGCGGCTGCGGCTCCTGCGCCGAGACCTGCCCCGCCAAGGAGAAGGCCCTGGTCATGAAGCCCGCCGCGGAGCAGATCGAAGCCCAGTCCGCCAACTGGGAGTTCGCCGCCGCCCTGCCCGTGCCTGAAGTGGACGTGAATCCGGCTACAGTCATCGGCAGCCAGTTCAAGCAGCCCCTCTTCGAGTTCTCAGGGGCCTGCGCCGGCTGCGGCGAGACTCCTTATGTGAAGCTCATCTCCCAGCTGTTTGGCGACAGGATGATGATCGCCAACGCCACGGGCTGCTCCTCCATCTACGGCGGTTCGGCGCCCACCGTGCCTTACACGGTCAACGCGGAAGGCCGCGGCCCCGCCTGGGCCAACAGCCTCTTTGAGGACAACGCCGAATTCGGCTTCGGCATGGTGCTGGCTATGAAGCAGCGCCGGGCGAAGCTGGCGGAGCTGGTCGCTCAGCTTGCGGAAGCAGCCCCGGACGTGAAAGACGTATGCGACGCCTGGATCGCCGGCATGGACGACGCGGCTGCCTCCAAGGCGGCGGGCAAAGCCCTCCTTGATATCGTCAACGACTGCAAGGATTGCGGCTGCGAGTGCGACGACCTGTGCAAGGAGATCGCCGAGAGGGCCGACCTGCTGACGAAGAAATCCCAATGGGTCATCGGCGGCGACGGCTGGGCTTATGACATCGGCTACGGCGGCTTGGATCATGTCATCGCCTCAGGCGAGGACATCAATATCCTCGTGCTGGACACCGAAGTGTACTCCAACACCGGCGGGCAGGCTTCCAAGTCCACCCCCACCGGCTCCATCGCCAAGTTTGCCGCTTCCGGCAAGCGGGTGCGCAAAAAGGATCTGGGCATGATGGCCATGAGCTACGGTTACGTCTATGTAGCGGCGGTCTCCATGGGCGCCAGTCAGGCCCAGCTGCTGAAAGCCGTCACCGAGGCTGAAGCCTACCCCGGCCCCTCCCTGATCATCGCTTACTCGCCCTGCATCAACCACGGCATCGACATGGCGAAGACCCAGGCAGAGGAGAAGAAAGCCGTGGATACCGGCTACTGGCACCTCTACCGCTACAATCCGGCCCTGGCCGACGAGGGCAAGAACCCCTTCATCCTGGACAGCAAAGACCCCTCGGAGGACTACAAAGCCTTCCTGGCAGGGGAGACCCGCTACACCTCGCTGAAGCAGCAGTTCCCGGAAGTGGCGGACAAGCTCTTCGAGCAATCCGCCGCCGACGCCAAAGACCGCCTGGTCAGCTACAAGCGGATGGCCGCGCAGTAAGGCAAGAGGGCAACCTTCGGGTTTAGCGCTCAGGATCGATCACAGATCAATAAAAAGCGGCTGCTGAAATGCGTGAGTTATTTCAACAGCCACTTTTTTTATGCGATACGCTATCCCTATGACGCCGAGTGACGCTCCGGCGTCTCGCGTTTACTCTGCTCTGCCCTTGACGCCTGCAGCGCTTATGGTTTGAGCTCCGTAAGGGTTATCCCGGCGGTGACCCGCTCGCTGCCCCGCTCCACGGTGATGTTTACGACGTCGCCTACTTTAAACTTGTTTAGGGCTGACTTAAAGCTGTAAAGATCGCTCACCGGCGTATCGTTTACGGCCACGATGCGGTCCCCGGTCTGCAGGCGGCTGTCTTTGGAGCTCGCGATGTATAAGCCGGTCTGGTTGACCCTGTACATCATGGCTTCCCGGGCGGTCTCCACGCTCACCACCTCAAGGCCAGCGCTTACCCTGCCCCGCACATATCCGATGGTGATGATGTCCTCGATGACCTTTTTCGCCGTATTGATCGGGATGGCGAAACCCAGGCCCTCGATGTCTATCCCCGCCGACTTGGCGTTTACGATACCGACCAGCTCGCCGTAGAGGTTAAACAATCCGCCGCCGGAGTTGCCCGGATTTATGGCTGCGTCCGTCTGCAGGAGGGTCATGATCTGCCCGTCGTCGAAGCCTACCTCCCGGTCGAGGGCGGAGATGATCCCCGAGGTCACCGTACCGCCCAGCTCGCCAAGGGGGTTGCCCACAGCCAGGGTCGTCTGCCCTACCTGTAGCTTCGAGGAGTCCCCAAATAAAGCCGGCGTAAGCCCGCTCACGGGGATCTTCAGCACCGCCAGATCCGCTTCGCTGTCGCTGCCCACTACAGTCGCCGTGTAACTTTTGCCGTCCGGCAACCTCACGGTGATGCTGTTGGCGTCCCGTATCACATGATGATTGGTGGCGATATAGCCGTCCTGGGTGATGATGACCCCGCTGCCGCTCCCCGGCACCAGCCGCTGGCTGTACCTTCCCGTCACCTTCTCGGTGTTGATTTCCACCACGGTCTGCTTCACGATGGAAGCCGTCTCGATCATCGTAAGCTCATCGTCGGCGTTCCCTGCGGCCACATTTCTGGCTACCGACTGGTAAATCACCCCCGGGCTGCCGCTTTCCCCTCTGGCTGCTTTAAAGCGGTCATACGCGTAGGAGCCAAAGAAGCCAAACGCGCTGCCGCATATCATGCAGGCGGCCAAAGCGGCGGCGGTGAACCGGCGCCCAGCTTCCGGTTTCCTCCGGTACGACTGCAGAGACTGCTGGCTGTACGCCCCCGCGCTCTCCTGCCGCGGCGCGTCGACGGCGGTGTAAGGCCACTCTACGGGCCGCCCGCCGATCCAATGGTCATAGTCATAAGCGGCAGCGGCGCTTTGCCTGGCATCGCCGCCTGCGGGCGTATCCGCGCCTTCTTCGCCGCTGTCTCCGTATAAATGGCTGAAGATATAGTCTTCCATAACGCTCACCTCTCTGCGGTAATCCATTCGTTATCATCACTATAACGCCGATATGTGTCTTCCAGATGAAGAGGATCTGCCGATCCGGTGAAAACGCCACGGCGGCGCGGCTTCTCAGCCAACCGGCTGACACAGCGCCTGTCTCTCTTTATTTATCCCGCAGCACTCATTTCTCTCTTGATCTCCGCCATCATCTTGGCGATCTGATCCGGGCAGGAAGTGTTTTTCCTGCCGCATTTGATGCCGTCCAGCCTCTCGATGATTTCGTCGACGCTCATGCCCCGTACTAGGCTGCCGATGCCTTTCCCGTTGCCGTTGCAGCCATTCTCGATGGTAAGGCTCCCTACGCGGCCTTCCTCATCCACCTCCGCGTGAAACCTTGTGCTGCAGACGCCTTTCGGCGTGAAGTGATACTCCATATTCCCTACCTCGCTTCTCCGATTTGTTTCGTTCACCCATATTGTATCACGGATCGCTGCCTTCGTGAATCGCCGCGCGCACGCCGTGTATACACGCTTGTATCCAGGCAAGTATCCATTCAAGTATACACAAACCCCCTTGAAAAGGCTATCTTTTCCCATTTTTATGGGTTATCATATGGGTAATCATTAGGGAGAGCGCCCGCCGCCGGCGTATAGCGCGGGGCGCCGCCCACGGATACAGGAGGTCGAGAGAGATGGATATTCAAATCACTAAGAACACAAACCCGAAAGCCAAGCCGGATTGGAGCAATCTGGGCTTTGGTAACTTCTTCAGCGATCATATGCTTATCATTGACTACACCACGGATAAAGGCTGGTATGACGCCCGTATCGTACCTTACGGCCCGCTGAGCATGGACCCCTCCGCCGGCGTGCTGCATTACGCCATCGAGATTTTCGAGGGGCTGAAGGCCTATACCTGCCCCGACGGCAAAGTACGCATGTTCAGGCCTCATTCCAACGCGGCCAGGATGAACCGCTCCGCCGCCCGCTTCTGCATGCCGGCTCTGCCGGAGGACGTCTTCGTGGACTCCATCCGCCGGCTCATCGACGTAGACCGGGACTGGATACCCAGGGAGGACGACACTTCACTGTATATCCGCCCCTTTATGTATTCCGACCAGTCCAATGTAGGCGTCCGCATACCGGATTCCTACCGCTTCGTCGTCATCCTGTCCCCCGTGGGCGCGTATTACCCCGAAGGGCTGAACCCGGTGAAAATCTACGTGGAAGACGAATACGTCCGCGCTTCTAAGGGCGGCACCGGTTTCACCAAGTGCGGCGGCAACTACGCCGCGTCCCTCATCGCCCAGAAGAAAGCCAAGGATATGGGCTTCACCCAGGTGCTGTGGCTGGACGGCGTGGAGAGGAAGTACATCGAAGAAGTGGGCACGATGAATGTCATGTTTAAAATCAAAGGCGAGATCGTTACACCCGAGCTGGGGGACAGCATACTCCCCGGCGTCACCAGGGAAAGCTGCATCCAGCTCCTGCGCTCCTGGGGCCTGAGCGTCACTGAGCGCAAGCTCTCCATCGACGAGCTCTACGAAGCCGCCAGGAACGGCGACCTGGAGGAAGCCTTCGGCACAGGCACCGCCGCCGTGATCTCTCCCATCGGCTTATTCAGCATCCGCGGCGAAAAGCTCCAGGTGCAAGACGGCGGCATCGGCGCGGTTTCCCAGAGGCTCTACGATACCCTCACCGGCATCCAGTGGGGCAAGCTCCCCGACCCATACGGCTGGACCTTAGAGGTAGGCTGATCATAAGGTTGGCAAGCAAAGCGAAGGGGCGGTTCTCCCAGTTGCCGGAGGAGTACCGCCCCTTCTTTATATCCTGCACGGCTTACCAAGCATTGTTGGCGCCGGCAAACTGAAATTCACCGTTGTAGTCGTTAAACATGGCGATGGCGTCCTTGATGAGCATTTCATCTTCCCGCTCCTGCCTTCTCTCGATTCTCTTTCTCATGGCTCTCCTGCTTCTCCTGGCTTCTTCATCTCTCCATGTCATTTTTTCACTTTTCATTTTGCATTCCCCTTTCAAATTTCATCGTTTGCTTTCTCTTTACGGTCATAGGATAAAGAATGAAGCCTCTCGAAGGTCAATAGGGAAATGAAAAGAATTCTACTATTTTTGAAAATGTATTTTAATACAAACGCGCAAATAAAAAAAGCCCGTAAGCGCCAGGCCTTTCATCGTGTAAATATCGTATTTTTTATATTTGTTGTATAATATTCAACAAATTCATTCGGCATACTGCCAATGCTATGGTTATTTTTCTACAAATTCCTTCAAGCCGCTTTAAACTTTCACGGGAAGGCTTTCAGGATATTTGCCACGCCGTACGCCCCGGCCGTCATCACGACCCCGGCGATGAGCACGCCCAGCACGATGGCGGGAAAAGCCGTGCGCAGGCGCATATTCAAAAACGCCGCCACCCCCGCCCCCGTCCAGGCGCCTGTGCCGGGTAAAGGGATGCTGACAAACAAGGCTAATGCCCAGAAGGAGACCGCGCCAAACTTCTCGCTGCGGCTGACCAGCCTGCCCTCGTACCAGCGGATGAAGCCGGCGAAGGCAGGGAAGCGTTTCAGCATGTACAGGACTTTTTTGATGAACAGGAGCACAAAGGGGATGGGCAGCAGGTTCCCCAGCACGCTGATGATAAACACCTTATGCCAGGCCATGTCCATGGCCGCGCCAAGGATCACCGCGCCCCGCAGCTCCACCACCGGGATCATGGAGATGATAAATAGGGCGGCGTCCTGGCCCGCGAAGGAGAACCATTGGTAGACGTCGTTCAAGCTTGCGCCTCCACTCTGGAATAATAAAACTGTACCATGCTTCGATAACTCTTCCTGCCCCAGTATAAACCGTGCCTTTGCTCTTGTAAACGATAAACGCCAAATAAGCCGGAGAGCGGCGCCCGCCCTCCGGCTCTGTAGATTTAGCTCAATGCGCGGACCAAAGCCTCCTTAGCAGACTACGACGCCCTCCTTTCACGCTTGGCGGCTTTGTTCGCGGCAGCGGCGGTGGCTGCGGCTACAGCGGCAGCGGCCGCTTCCGAAGAACCGGCATAGTCGCTTCCCGACTCGCTGAAGGAGCCGGGCAGGCCCATCATGCCATTGTCCATACCCTCGCCGACGGCTTCGTCTTCATCCTCCGGCTCCGGGAACTCCGTCTCCATGAGCACTTCCTGCAGCACTCTCATCTCTCTCAGGGAAAGTGTGATCCCGCGGCTTGCTTTCCTGTCCCCCGGCGACCATTCCCGCAGATCGTAGCGCGGCCCCCGGTTATTCCAGTTGACCAGCCTCAGCTCCTTGGTCCACCCCCGGGGAGACTCGGACAGCACGCCCAGCTTCTCCAATACCTCATACGTGATCTTATCCATGTTAACCGTCCTCCTTACCTAATTGTACGTTTTTCTATCGGGAACGAACGGCCGTTTCCATTCCCTTCCAGTATTATAGTATGCCATTTTTTACCTGTCAAGCATTTTTTTGTTATTTTTGGATAAATATATTTTCTTATATCAGGCGTCGGAATTTACATATTGTATCGGATATGCGTTACTAATATAATTCGGTTCGGTTGCATTTTTTAGCAAAGCAGGATATACTATGTATATCCTTAGAAGAAAGGGGCATGTACCATGCATACGACAATCGTTAAGTGGGGTAATTCGCGAGGTGTACGGCTTCCAAAGGCCCTTCTGGATGTGGTCGGCTTGTCTGTCAATGACAGCGTTGAAATCGTCGCAGAGAATAACATGCTTATAATAAAGCCGACAAGGGAACGTCTGACCATAGATAAGCTCTTTGCTGACTGGAGCGGTGAAGCTCCGGAGCCTTATGACTGGGGCGAAATCAACGCGCCTGCCGGGAGGGAATTGATTTGAGCTTTGAGCAAGGAGATATAGTCGCGCTGGACTTTTCGCCAACACAGGGGCACGAACAATCCGGATATCGCCCTTCCCTTGTGGTCAGCAGAAATGTGTACAACGCTAAAACCGGATTTATCGTTGTCTGTCCGATAACCAATACGCTAAAGCCTTTTCCAACGAGGATTTCCCTTGACTACCGAACGCTAACGACGGGTTTCGTCATATGCGAACAAGTCAGAACCATAGATGTTAATGCGAGAACACCCAAGTTTATTGAAAGAATGCCGGACGATTTATTTCGGCAGGCTCTTGATATTGTGACGTCTATTTTCGAAGGCGCGCAAAATGCTTGACAGAAAAGCTTAACATAAGCCGACTGCTGCGATTGCCGATAGTTGGCTTTGAATCCCGGAATTTACATATTGTTTACGAATTTCCGCCAATATTGTTTACGAATTATTATTAATACAGGTGGAAAATATAGTATAATATAGGTGGGATGATAATTAATTGGGGGGGATTGTTTATGAGAAATAAATTTACACGGATACTTATGCTAACCGTCGCCTTGAGCCTGCTCTTTGCGATGACCGCTGCTTCCGCTTTTGGAGCGGCGCCTGAGGAAGTGACCTGGAACAGTTGCGATCTCGGTTTCCACCATGGTACCAGCCCCAACGGGGGCGGTAGCGTTACAAAAAGCATCAAACCAAAATATATAAGTAAGATGCCGGAAACTTTTGCCCAAATCCCTGATGATCCGGAAACATGGTTGCTGGTATATCCGGTAATCATGTCAGATGGTGGCAACTATAATGGGAAACAAGTCTATGTCAAGTATAAAGTTGCTAGTGAAGAAGTGGGCGGTAAAACGCTTTCCTATCTTGATGTTGAAGCTTTATATATCGAGGATGATCTTAAGTATTTCAAACTAACTGCTCCTGACCCTTTTCAAGATGGCAACAAATATGATGTTGCTGATGATCCAGAAACTGATTCCAATGGAATTGAACCTTTCTATGTGTGGCCCGGTGAGGGCGTTGGCCATATAGGCTATATAGGCTGCCCTCCTGGCATGAAAACCGAGTACGAATATATGTGCCCCTGCGGAAGAACGGACTGGATTACCTTCAGTAATATGAGCGCCACAGCCGGTGATACATTCAAAGGCAAGAATATTCAGGTGGCGCATTACTCCGGTTTTAACGAATCCACAACGATTCCTCCAGGTGGTGACGACAGTGAAGATGGTGCTGGGGTGTCCATACATAAAATGGTAAACGGCAATCCAGCTACGGCAGAATCATATACCATCCTTTTGACTGGTATTGATGAACCAGAATATGTGATGGAAGTTACTCTTAATTACATGGATAATTGGCAGGCTGAAATCCAACTCCCAGTTGGAAAATACTATATTGAAGAAATAGTATATGAAGATGTTGAGGGAGAAGAATTCCCAGTCCCTCAACCCAACCCCGATTTCATCTCCTTTACCGCCCCAAGCAGACCATCCAGCTTGAAAAAGGATGGGGACAAATACATCCTTACTGTAACAGAGGATATTGATATCGAATTGCATGTTAACAATAAAGAAAAACCCACTGGCGGCAGATACGCGGACGTAACCGTCATTAAGACTGTTGGCGGCAGCGTGCCGGATCCGGACTTGACCGATACATTCGAAGTGACCATGACTCCGCAAGGCGGGACGAGTTCTCAGTCATATAGGTTTATCTTGAATAAAGACGGCGATATAGCTTGGCAGGACTACGATTTCCTCGTACCAGGCACATATAGCATAGCGGAAACTGCCCGCAGGACTGCTTCCGGCGGAACCAGCAGCTACCGCTTCTCATCCTTCAGCATGGTTAAAAATGGCGCCGAGCCTGTAGCCGTACCTCGAATCGGCGGCGTATATGCTTTGGAAATCGATAACGGAGACGTCATCGTGATCACCGTCAATAACGTCCGATCCGGCGGCTCCGGCGACGGAGGAGGCGAAACAGGCACTCCCCCCGGCGAAGATGGCGGGAAAAAGCCGGACGACGACAAGAAGACAGAGGACGACGACGATGATGATGACGATGATGACGACGACGGCGATGTGCTAGGCGAAAACGACGACGATGATGACGGCGACAGCGACGGCGACAAGCGCGACAATATCGTGTTGGAAGAGGAAGAGGAATACAAATCCGGCGGCGACGACCCGGATGTGGAGCCCCTTCCCACCGTGCAAGGCAACACCCTTGTGCTTGACGGCGACGTCTATATCGAGTTCGATGAAAACGGCGTCCCCCTGGGCGAGTGGCATTGGGATGACGACGAAGACGCATGGATATTTGATGAGTATCCGCCTCTGGGCAATCTCCCGTCCACCGGGGACTATCCCCCCGCGCCGCTTTACTGGTTCATCCCGGGGGCGCTGCTGATCGGCTATAGCCTCGTTAAGCGCTCGCGGGACATGAAGGGCGCTCCTATCAAGTAAAGCGACGATGTGGAATAAGACAAATAAATGATGGAGCGTACGATCAAATCCATGATGCATAATGCAGCCCCTCGTAACTGGGGGGCTGTTTTCCACGTTTCGATGTGATAAAATGACAGTCAAAGCCATATAAGGAGGAAAAGCATCATGGGCAAAGTTGTTATCGTCGGCGGCGTAGCGGGAGGCGCTTCCGCAGCCGCCAGGCTCAGGCGCCTGGACGAGGCCGCGGAGATCATCCTTTTTGAGCGGGGCGAATACATATCCTACGCGAATTGCGGGCTGCCTTACTACATCGGCGGCGAGATCAGGGACAAAGATGCTTTGATCGTGCAGACGCCGGAAAACTTCAGCGCCCTGCTCCGGGTGGACGTACGCCTGTATCAGGACGTGACGGAAATCGACAAAGAGAAGAAAACGGTCACGGTCAAGGATACAAGGACGGACGCCACCTATCAGGAAAGCTACGATACCCTGGTCCTGTCCCCCGGCGCCGTACCCCTTGTCCCGCCTATCGAAGGGGCCGGCCTCCCCAAGGTCTTCACCCTCCGCAACGTCCCCGACACATATAAGATCAAGGACTACATCGACAGGGAGAAGCCGAAGGACGCGGTGGTCCTGGGCGGCGGATACATCGGCGTGGAGATGGCGGAAAACCTGAAGAACGCCGGGCTCAACGTCACCATCGTGGAGATGACGGATCAGGTCATCGCCCCCCTGGACTACGATATGGCTTGCGACGTCCACCGGCACATCGCCCAGAAAGGCGTCAGGCTGCTCCTGAAGGATGCGGTGAAAGCCATCCGGGAAGTTGAAGGCAGGCTAAGCATAGAGCTGAACCAGGGCGAGATCGCCACCGACATGCTCATCATGTCCGCCGGGGTGCGCCCTGAGAACCAACTGGCTAAGGCTGCCGGCCTCGCGATAAACGAACGGGGCTTCATCGTGGTAGACGAGGCGATGCGCACTTCCGACCCGGATATCTACGCGGCGGGAGACGTGGTGGAGATCACGGATTTCGTCACCGGGCAGAAAGGCTCCATCCCCCTGGGCGGGCCGGCGAACAAGCAAGGACGCGTCATCGCGGACAACATATGCGGTCTGGGCTCCACTTACAGCGGCACCCAAGGCTCGGCGATCCTGCGGGTATTTGACATGACCGTGGCGACCACCGGCATCAATGAGAAGACGGCGAAAAGGCTCAGCCTTGACTATGGTAAGTCTTTCACCAATTCCCCAAGCCACGCCAGCTACTACCCGGGCGCCATCAATATGTCCATCAAAATCATTTATGAGAATACAACGGGGAAAATACTGGGCGCCCAAGTCACAGGCTTCGACGGCGTGGATAAACGCTGCGACGTGCTGGCGACCGCCATTCGCGCGGGCATGACCGCCGCCGACCTGGCGAAGCTTGAGCTCTGCTACGCCCCTCCGTATTCGTCGGCAAAAGACCCGGTAAATATCGCCGGCTTTGTCATCGAAAACCTGTTGGCAGGCCTGTCGAAAAACTTCCATTGGCACGATGTGGACGCCCTCCCCCGGGACGGCAGCGTCACCCTCATCGATACCCGCACCCCTGTGGAATTCGACCTGGGGCATATCGACGGCTTCACAAACATCCCCGTAGATACGTTGCGGGAGCGGCTTTCGGAGCTGGATAACGGGAAAAAGGTATACGTCGCCTGCTCCGTGGGGCAGAAAGGCTACTTCGCCTTGCGCATCCTCGCCCAGCATGGCTTCGACGTCTATAACCTGAGCGGGGGTTACCGCCTCTACCACTCCATCTACGGCGAGATCCAGCAGCCATCCAGCGCGCCCGGCGCCCCCGGCGGGAAGGCGGACGCGGACGCGAGCGCCGCGGGCAGCAAGGCGGCTGCAGCCGGAAGCGAACCCCGCGCCACGGCGCAGGCCGCGCAGGCCGCGCAAGACGCCGCCGCGACCATAGAGATCGACGCCTGCGGGCTCCAGTGCCCCGGCCCCATCGTGAAGCTTGCCGACGCCATGAAGGCGGCGAAAGACGGCGACGTCATCGAGATACGCGCCACAGACCCAGCCTTCGCCAGCGACATCGAAGGCTACTGCCGCCGGACCGGCCACGCCTTCCTCAGTTCCACCCTGGACAAAGGCGTCAGCACCACCCGCATCCGCAAGGGCGAGGAAGCGCAGGGCGAGCTCATCCCGGCGAACGGCGGCAACGGGAAGAACTTCATCGTATTCTCCGGCGATCTGGACAAAGCCATCGCTTCATTTATCATGGCCAACGCCTCCGCCGCACTGGGCAGAAAGGTCAGCATGTTTTTCACCTTCTGGGGCCTCAACATCCTCCGGAAGCCGGATAAAGTCGCGGTACAGAAAGACTTCATGGCCAAGATGTTCGGCGCCATGATGCCCAGAGGCTCGAGGAAGCTGGGCTTGTCCAAGATGAATATGGGGGGCATGGGCGCGAAAATGATACGCTCCATCATGAAAACGAAAAATGTGGACAGCCTGGAAGACATGATACTCCTGGCCCAGAAGAACGGCGTGGAGCTCGTAGCCTGCGCTATGAGCATGGACGTCATGGGGATCAAGGCCGAGGAGCTTATCGACGGCGTAAAGCTTGGCGGCGCGGCAGCCATGCTGGCCCACGCGGAAGAGTCGGATATGTCGCTGTTTATCTAAGATGAACTACGCGTAAACCACTAAGCCTAACACCGCGATGACACTTTGTTGACACCGAAATAACACCCGGTTTATTGTTGAATCCATATGAATTTTCGGGTATAATAGTAGTGAAGGGGGGAGTAAATATGCCGGCTATACAATCCATCCACACCGATTTAAGCTCATTGTACTCCTTACGCAACCTGCAGATGAACCAAAATACGGTGGCGCAGTCTCTTAAGAAGCTCGCCAGCGGTTTTCGTATCAACTCAGCCGCGGACGACGCGGCGGGCTTATCCGTTTCTGAGAAGATGCGCGCCCTCATCGGCGGTATGGACACGGCTTCCTCCAATGTCATGGACGCCGTAAGCATGCTCGACACTGCCGAGAGCGGCATGGGCGTGATCCAGTCCATGCTCCAGAGGATGAGGGAGTTATCAGTCCGCTCCATGAGCGGGACCATGACGGATTCCGACCGAGCGATGCTGAACGAGGAATTCCAGCAGGTCATGGGCGGCATCAACCAGATAGCCTCCAGCAACAGCTTTAATGGGATGAAGCTTCTGGACGGGAGCCAGGTGAACTTCCAGATCGGCCCGGACGACGCCGCATACGACCAGATGGTTGTCAATATGGGTGACATGTCCGTATCCGGAATGGGCTTGAATACCTTGGACATCTCCACGCTGGAAGGCGCCCAGTCCGCCTCCAGTGCCCTTAGCGGCACCATCAACATGGTTTCCCAGCAGCGGGGAAGCTTAGGGGCGCAGGTCAACCGCCTTGAGTATACCTTCGACAGCCTTCAGAATTCTATGGAGAACCTCATGGGGGCGGAGTCCAGGATACGTGACGCGGATATGCCTATGGAGATGATGCGCTACTCCCAGGCCAACCTACTCATGCAAACCAACCAGAAGATGCTGGGCCTATCCCTCCAGCAGCGATCCGGCTTATTGAATCTGCTTACCTAGCGCAACCTAGCGCTAACAGCGATACGTCGTATGAAAAGCCCATATATACCAAGCGCCGCGCTTTGGTCTCCCAGATGACCGAAGGCGGCGTTTTTTTGCTCTCAGCCGGCGACCGTAGCGGAGCCCGCCCTAGTCGACCGATCGATCGTCATGGACGGGCCCCTATCTAATGGAACTTTATAAACGCGGCAATCAGGTCAGGCGCGTGCCCCCTTAGTGGGTGACGCGCTTTCTATCGGCGAACTTCAAGGTGAAGCCCAGGGCCATCAGCAGTATGCCGGGAATGAACATATACAGCGGCGCGCCGTAGTTCCCCGTCTGGGGCAGGCTGCCAAGGGGCGGGAACTCGTCAAATATCCACGATTCCTCATCATCGTCCCATCCCCACGTACCGAGAGGCACGTCGTTTTCGTCAAACTCAGTAAAGAATGTGCCGTCTTCCGTATAGGTTGGAACAAGCCTGAAGCCCGGATCATTCGGCACCGGCGGGGCGTCGCGCTCTGTCCCGCCCGGCTCGTCTGTAGGCTGCTTTTTCGTGAAGTTGATATCCGGGAAGTCTTCCGGGTCTTTGTCTTCCGGGATATCCACATTGGGATTCACGTCGCCGTCGCCATCACCATCGCCGTCGCCGTCGCCATCGCCGTCACCATCGCCGTCACCATCGCCGTCGGCGTCAGCGTCAGCGTCCGCATCAGCGTCCGCGTCATCGTCGTCGTCGCCTTCCTTGGTCGTCGTCTCACCG
>WRIW01000024.1 GCA_009782505.1 Clostridiales bacterium | reverse complement strand
TTCAACTTGTATCCCGGCGGCGTCGACGGCATCCCCCAGGCTTCGGTCCGGGCCGTCGTCGCGGATGAAGCTGGAGGCATATGGCTGGGCACAAACGGCGCGGGTATGGCTTACATCTCTCCGGAGGGCGGCGTCACTAAGTATTCGACGGCGACGACGCCCGCCCTGAAGACGGACTTTGTCACCGGCATCGCCATCGCCCCCGACGGAGGCGTCTGGCTCACCCAAGGCGGCAGCGTGGGCAGCCAAAACGCCCCCCCGTCCGCGCACTACGGTTTCGCCTGCTTCAAAGACGGAGCGTTCACCTTCTATGACAGTACCACCGAAGGCTCCACCCTCCCCAGCGACTGTATATACGGGCTGGATGTGGACAAAGACGGCCTCGTCTGGCTCACTTCGCAGCACACACTACTCAACGGCGGCATGGAAGGCGGGCTGACAAGGTTTGACCCCGCCTCGGGCGAATGGCGCTCATGGACCATGGCGGACGGGCTTCCCACCATGTCGGCCTGGGCTGTGAAAGCGGATAACCAGGGCGGCGCCTGGGTCACCACCTACCGTACATCCAATGTAGACGACGTGGCGTGGCCCAACCAAAGCTACGCCCATGTCAGCGCCGCCGGTTTCGTCACGGCTTACAGCATTCCCGCAGGTATCGATTTCAACTGGTCCCGCTCCGTATCCGTCGATCCCGAGGGCGGCGTCTACATCACCCGTATGTCCGGCGCCCACGACCCGGCTAACGACGGCGGCTGGCTGGACTACATCGCCCCGGGCGGCGGCGTGACGAGCTATAAAGGCGACGACCTGATCCCGGACCTCAAGGCGAAAGCAAGGCAAGGCTTCTATCCCGAGATCCGTACAGTCTTCGTAGACGCCGCGGGTGATCTGTGGCTGAGCACAAACGGGCTTGGCGTATTCCGATGCGCCGTATCGGACGGCGCTATAACTGTCACAGATAACTATTGGTCCGGCTCAGGCAGCTGGCCGGCAGGCGCTTTCGACGACGTCTGGTCGATGTATGTATCGCCGGAAGGCTTGGCTTGCTTCGGCAGCAATGGCGGGCTGGCGACGGCGCAGGTCGAACTCGGCGGCGGCGATGAGCCTGATCCTCAGCCCGTCGTATTAGACCCGCCCTTCACCATCAAAGGCTGGGGCGGCGGTGAAATCGCCTGGATCGTCGGCGGCAGCGGCGCCGGCAACCCCATCAAGAGCATGCCAAACGACGCCGGACGTGCAGAGAAGGATTATTCTTATGACGGCCAGTTGCGCCGTGTCCGTGGCGCCATGCTTATCGACATTCTGGCTGCCTCGGGCGTCAGCGGTGATAACGTTCTCGTCTCAATAAATACCACCGACGGCTTCTCCCGGGACAACTATAAAGATATTTCACTGGAAGATGTCGCCGCTAAAAATTACTTTGTCGCTTATGATATCTACAATATAGAAACCGATGCCTGGGACAAAGTCGCCGACGTCGATAGGAACAACGTCCAGGCTTCCCTCCGGATATACCGCGACGAAGACGCCGGGGCGACCGGTGAACGGAACAACGAAATCAAGGGTCTGAGCGGCATCACGATCAGCCAGGCGGATGACGGCGACGGGGACGGCGATGACCCTAATCCCGACCCAAATGATTCTGTCGTTCTGACCGTAATTGACGGCGATATACTTGTGAAGGAATTCACGAAAAGCGAAATCGATCTTTTACCAAAGAAAAATAACAACTACTCAGCTTACAACACGAATCCCACATACAGAACCTATTCCAACGTTAGTGGAGTAGACATTTGGAACCTTCTCGCGGGAGCTGGTCTCGCTCCAGAAGACGATAGCGAAATCACCTTCTTCGCGTCAGATGGTTTCAGTACTACGCTTAAAATCAGCGACCTGACAACTGCTCGCTACTTTTTCAGCAGCGATGGCGTCCGGGGCGACCAAGTTCCCCCGGTCATCAGCTTCGATAGCAGCGGCGGACGGTTGTACTTCGGGCAATTAGCGGCTCAGGAGCAGACCGCTTTTGCTTTCGCGCAAATGATCAACCGTATCGTCATCGGCGGTACTGCGGGAACAAATGGCACGCCTGTGGCTGATCCGCCTTCAGGTTCTACTGTCAATGAAGGCGACCCCATCGTACTGTCAACGCCTTCAGGTTCCGGCAACGCGAAAATCTACTACACCCTTGACGGAAGCACGCCTGATATGGATAGCCCCATGTATAACATTTCCGGCCAGGATGCAAATCCGCCGCTTTACGTCCCCGAGGGATTGGCAGGCGGCACGTTCACCATCACGGCCCGCATCATCGGCTTAGGCAGATTCGACGGCGATATAGTGACTTTCACCTACGACGTCGCTGAACCTGTTGCTGAAGCGATAAGAATCACCTTCAACACCAACGGCGGTTCGGTTTCTCCGGCGTCGATGCTGACCGGGGCGGACGGAAAGCTGACAAGCTTGCCGACGCCTACCCGGGGCGGCTACATTTTCGCCGGTTGGTTTACAGCGGCTGCGGGAGGCAACCGGGTCACAACGGATACAGTCTTTACCGGGGACGCCACGATTCACGCCCAATGGTACGATGACTACGAGCATCCGGAAGGTATCCTCGCTGTGTACAACGGGTCTGTCTTGGCGAAAGACCTTAGCCAGAGCGACATCGACGAATTACCTATATCAACAAATGATTATTCCACCCTGAGTACATTCCCCACATACGAATCCATCGACGGCATCAGCGGGGTAAGTGTGATAAGCTTGCTCGCGGCAGCCGGGCTCTCCCCGGACGACGGCAGAGAGATCACCTTCATCGGTTCCGACGGCTTCTCCAGCACGCTGAAGATCGGCGACCTGACCGCTACGCGTTATCACTTCAGCGAAGAAGGCGTCCGCGGTACTGCTGTACCGCCCGTGATCAACTTTGACAACACCGGCGGGCGGCTATACTTCGGTCAGTTGACCGCCCAGGAGCAGACGAGGTTTGCTTTTGTCGGCCAGATCGACCGTATCGTTGTAGGCGGCGTAGCCGGCGCCTTTGGCGAACCAACTGCCAACCCCGCTTCCGGTTCGACAGTGAAAAAGGGCGGAGAGATCCGGCTCGACCTTCCGGAAGGCGCAGGCAGGGCTAAGATCTATTATACCCTGGACGGAAGCGCGCCTACGATGCTCAGCGCTATTTACAATGTTTCCGCGTATGTTGCTAATCCGCCTATTCTCGTGCCGAAAGATTATCCCGAAGAAGAATTCACTATCACGGCTCAGATAATCGGTCTCGGCAGGTATCCGGGCAGCATTGTCGAATTTACTTACACAGTTGAGTCCGGAGCAGCGGTCGGTGAAGATATGGGCGATGGTGATACTCCCACAGCCGGCATTCCGGGTCCCGGCGCGGCCACAGTTGTGATCGAAGCAAACGCGGTGCCTCTGGGCGATATGCCCGTACTCCCTTTCGATAAGGTTGAGCTAAGCGAAAAAATCCAGGAAGCCATTGCGGCGGATGGGGATAAAATACTGGAGCTTAAAATCAACGCGGCGCCAACCGCCACCTCCATCGACGCTAAGGTTCCCACCGACTCCATTAAGGAGATGGTGGATGCGGGCCTGCGGTATCTGGTCATCAGCAGCCCGCTGGGCTCAAACAGCTACGACCTTGCAGCACTGACGTCTATCGCCGGGCAAGCTGAAGGCAACAACTTTGATTTCATCATCCGCGTCGTTGATCCGGATACTTTAGACGAAGGCTTGCAAGCGGTAGTCGGAAGCAATGATGTATTTGAAATACTGGTTCTGCGCGGAGACACGGAAATCACAAGCTTTGGCGCCGGGCTGGCGGTCACCCGCATCAACTACGCCCTGAAGCCCGGTCAGAGCGCCTACGGCTTGAAAGTATGGCATGTGGGCGCGGACGGCAAGCTCACGGAGATTGCCTGCACCTACAACAGTACCCTTGGTTATGTGGAGTTCATCCGCAATAGCCACTCCTACTACATGGTGGGCTACGACGCCGAGGCGGCGGAGTGGACGGACAACCCCTTCCTCGACGTGAACCCCGGCGACTGGTTCTACGACAACGTCCGCTTCGCCTTCGCCCGGGGGCTGATGACCGGGGTAGCCGACGACCGGTTCGGGCCCAACATGACCCTTACCCGGGGCATGGTGGTCACCGTGCTGCACCGCATAGCGGGCAGCCCCGCCACTGCCGTGGCTAACCCCTTCGGCGACGTACCGGTCGGCGAGTGGTATGCCGACGCGGTGGCTTGGGCGGCGTCAAAGGGCGTCGTAGCAGGCTACGGCGACGGCGCGTTCGGGCCGGAAGACGACATCACCCGGGAGCAGATGGCTGCCATCCTGGCAAACTATGAAGCCTTCTCCGGCAGGATACCCCCCGCCGTCACAGATGACAGGGACTTCGCGGACGCCGGGGATATCGGCGGCTGGGCCAAGGACGCGGTAGACAAGCTGGCACGGCAGGGGATCATCGGCGGTAAGCCGGGGAACCTCTTCGACCCCAAAGGCAACGCTACCCGGGCAGAATTTGCGGCTATCCTGCAAAGATTCCTGGAAGCGGAGTGATCCGCTGATATAGCAAATCAGCCATCAAACCGGAAGGAGAAAAATCTATGTTCAAGAAAAGCTTATCCCTCGCACTCGTACTGATTTTCACCCTCAGCCTGTTTAGCTTCGCGGCTTTCGCGGTGGAGCCCGTCATCCAGGTGCTCATCGACGGCAAAGCCCAGACCTTCGACGTGCCGCCCCAGATCATCAACGGCAGGACCATGGTTCCCCTTCGCGCCATATTTGAAGCCATGGGCGCCACGGTACAGTGGAACGAGTCCACCCAGACCGTGACGGCGACCAAGGGCGACGCCGTGGTCGTACTCACTGTGGGAAGCGTCTCGCCTACCGTCAACGGGCAGGTCGTGCCATTAGACCAACCGGGCGCCATCGTCGACGGCCGTACCCTTGCCCCGCTGCGCTTTGTAGGCGAGGCTTTTGGCGGGACGGTGGACTGGAGCGAGGCTACTGGTACAGTGACCATCCTCAGCGGCTCCGCCGCGGCGCCTCCCCAGGCGGGCGCCTCCGTCTCCATCACGGACGTCATGGGGCGTACGGTCACCTTGCCTAAGCCGGCCGCCAAGCTGGTGGGCACCCACAATCCTACATTGAATATCGCCATTATCCTCGGGGGCGGCGGTAAATACCTCGTGGGGTTTGGGAATAAAAACATGGCCGGCGGCTTATACGGATATGTATATCCGGAGATCGACGACGTCCTGCAGATCGGCAGGGGCCGCGAGATCAATATGGAAAGCGTCGTGCAGGCAGGGGCCGACCTGGCTATACTGCCCCAGCGTTTCGCCGACCTGGCCGAGTCCTTCGAAGCCGTGGGCGTACCGGCGGCGGTGATTCTGCCAAATAGCGAAAGCTTCGAGACCATCAAGGCGTCCATCGCCCTGCTGGGGACCCTCACGGGCGAGGAAGACCGGGCGGCTCAGATCAACCGCTTCTTCGACGGCAAGATAAGTGAAGCGAAAGCCGTCGCCCAGAAAGTCACAGATAAGCCCAAAGCCTTATTCCTGGGCGCGTCATCCCAGTTGTCCGTGGCAAACGGCTTGATGCTCCAATCCGAGATACTGGAGACGGTGGGCGCGGTCAATGCCGCGAAGAACGTGGGCGGCTCGGGGGACTTCCAGGAGGTGTCGGTGGAAGAGATCATCGGCTGGAACCCGGACGTCATCTACATTCCCGCCTACGCCCAGTACACGGTGGACGACCTCTTGAATGACCGTGCGTGGGGCAGCATCAAGGCTGTGAAAGACAAGCGCGTCTATGTGTTCCCCAGTGCCCTGGAACCTTGGGACTATCCCACGCCCTCGGCGGCTATCGGCCTCGTATGGCTGCTGCACAACCTGTACCCGGAGCTGTACTCCATGGATCAGGTCCTGAAAGACGCCAACGAATACTATAACATGATCTACGGACAGACATTCACCCTCGAACAACTTGGTTTGAAGTAGCGTGACCGGCAGAGGCGGATACGCCAGGCTCGCCCTTTGCACAGCTGTGGCGCTGGCCGTCTTGTTTGTCGCCGCCCTAAGCATGGGGCGGTACAGCATGAATCCTTTCGACGTACTCCGCGTGATCTACGCGACGGCTACCGGGGGAGAAGCGGACGAAGCGATGGCAAACATCGTCTTTCTGGTCCGCCTCCCCCGGGTGGCCGCTTCGCTCCTGATCGGGGCGGCGCTTTCCTTATCCGGCGCCGCCTATCAGAGCGCCTTCCGCAACCCCCTCATCTCCCCCGATCTGCTGGGCGTATCGTCAGGGGCGAGCATGGGCGCGGCTATGGCGATCTTTTTCGGCGTCCACCTCCGGGCCATACCGGTCTTCGCCTTCGCGGGGGGCATACTGGCGGTGCTGCTGGCCACAAGTGTCCCCAAGCTCCTGCGCAATTCGTCCAACATGATGCTGGTCCTCTCGGGGATCATCGTCAGCGGCTTCATGAACTCCCTCATCGGCGTGATCAAGTTCGTGTCCCGTGACCAGGATCAGTTGTCTTCCATCGTATTCTGGCAGATGGGGAGCCTCGCCCGGGTCAACGCGGCCCAGCTTTTGTCCGTGTCCCCCGTGCTGCTCCTGAGCCTGGCGGTCATGTTCGCCGTGTCCTGGCGGCTCAACATCCTGAGCCTGGGCGAGCAGGAAGCCCAGACGGTGGGCGTGGACATCCCCAAGCTGAGGGGCGTCACTATCCTCTGCGCCAGCCTGCTCACCGCGTGCTCCGTATGCATCAGCGGCACCATCGGCTGGATAGGGCTCATCATCCCCCACTTCGGGCGGCTTATATGCGGCAGCGACAATACGAGGCTCCTGCCTATGGCGGCTATGCTGGGCGGCGGGTTTATGATCGTCATCGACACCCTGGCCCGCTGCCTCACATCCATGGAGATACCCCTCTCCATCCTGTCGGGGCTTGTGGGCGCGCCGTTTTACGCGTGGCTGCTCTATCGGCAAAAGGCGAAGATATTATGAGCATTGAAGTAAGAAATCTGGATTTCTCTTATGGGGCGAGGCGGATACTCCACGACGTGGGCCTTAGCATCGAACCTATGGAGACTCTGACGATACTGGGGCCAAACGGCGCGGGGAAAACCACATTGTTGAACATCGTGGCCGGATTGCTGCCGGTATCCTCCGGCAGTATCCTCTACGACGGGAAGCCGGCGAAGGAGCTGGGCGTCCGGCATCTGGCCCAACTGGTGGGTTATGTGCCGCAAAATATCGTCCCCGCCTTCGACTACAGCGTGCTGGAGTACGTGGTCACCGGCTGCGCCCCCCGGATCGGCGCCTTCGGCCGGCCTGACCAGAAGCACTACGACTCCGCGGCCCAGGCCATACAGAGCATGGGGATCGGCCACCTGGCGGATAAGTCCTACCGGCAGATCAGCGGGGGCGAGCAGCAGCAGGTATCCGTCGCCCGGGTGCTGGCTCAGAGCCCGGCTTACATCCTCATGGACGAACCTACCTCCCATCTGGATTACGGCAATCAGATCCGCGTCCTCAGGACGATCAAGCAGCTTGCGGAAAACGGCTTCGGCGTGGTATTTACCACCCACAACCCTGACCAGGCTCTGCTCATCGGGGGCAAGGCGGCTATCATCGGCAGAGACGGGAGGCTTACCTCCGGCTACAGCCGGGAGCTGATCACGGAGCCCTTCCTCTCCGAGCTGTACGGCATACAGCTCCGCGTGTCGAAAATCGATGAGCCGGGCCGCAGGATATGCTTTATGCCCAGCCTGGATATATAAGATTTCACTGAATCATAAAATTTCGCAAAGGAGTCGGTCATGGATATATGGGAAGCCCAGATGAACGCCCGGCAGGAAAAGAAAGCCCACGCCCTGGTCACCATCGTACAGACGCGGGGGGCGGCGCCCCGCGGGGCGGGCAGCAAAATGCTGGTATACAGGGACGGCTCCGCTGAAGGCACCATCGGGGGCGGCGTCCTGGAGAAGAAGATCACCGCCGACGCGGTCGCATGCATCGCCTCCGGGGAAAGCAAGCTTGGCGAATACGTCAACGCCGAGGGCGACGACGACCCCGGCAGCGGCGTAGTCACCGCATTTATCGAACCTGAGCGGGGCGCCCCTGAGCTGGTAGTATGCGGGGCGGGGCATGTAGGCGCCTGCGTCATTCGCCTGGCCTCGGCCCTGGGCTACCGGGTCACCGCCGTGGACACCAGGGATACGGATATCACCGCGGAAAATGTCAAAGCGGCGGACAGCTTTATCCGCGCTGAGGATTTCTACAGCGGCGTGAAGTCCGTCGGCGCTGGGCCACAGGCGTATTATATGGTATCCACATACGGGCATGAGCAGGATACGGAAGCCCTGGCCGCCGTACTGGAGAAGGACGCCGCCTATGCCGGCATGCTGGGCAGCCCGGCGAAGATCAGGACGGTGTTCGCCAAGCTGCGAGAAAAAGGCTTCAGCGAAGAGCAGCTTGCGGCTGTGCACACCCCCGTCGGCCTCGATATCGGCGGGGAGACCCCCGAGGAGGTGGCGTTTTCCATCCTCGCGGAGATGCAGATGACCCGCTACGGCGGTACCGGGCGGCCGATGAAGGAGATAAGATGAAAGCTTTTAGTATCTGCGGGTATTCGGACAGCGGCAAGACGGCTACGGTAGAGCATATCATCCGCGGGCTGACTGCCAGGGGGTACACGGTAGGCTCGGTGAAGGAGATCCACGCCGAAGGCTTCGCCCTGGACGGACATCCTGCCAGCGACACTGCCCGCCAGCGCGCCGCCGGAGCGGGCCTGGTCACCGCGAGAGGTTTGTCCGAGACTGACGTCCTGTTTCCCGGAAAGCTGGATATGCGAAAAATCCTGTCTTTCTACGAAGGCTTCGATTACGTGGTATGCGAAAGCGTGCGGGATCTGCCTATGCCCATGATCGTCACGGCGGGCTCGATGGAAGACCTGGAGAAGAACTGGAACGACTTCGCTTTTTGCGTGTCCGGGCGGATCGCCGATGAGCTGGGGGAGTACCGAGGCGTACCGGCAATATCCGTGATGAAGGACCCGGAAGCCCTTGTCAGCCTCATCGAGGGGACGGTATACGAGGCGCTGCCCAATGTGGACCCCGGGCAGTGCGGCGCCTGCGGCGGGGACTGCCGCCGGATGGGCGCGCGTTTACTCCGGGGCGAAGCGTTCCGGGGGGACTGTGTAGCGGGCCGGAGCATGGAGATACTCGTCGACGGGAGCCGGATCGGCTTGGTCCCCTTTGTGGAAAAAGCCTTCCAGGGAGTCGTGCTGGGCTTCGTCAGGGAGCTGAAGGGCTACCGGGACGGGGCGGAAGTTAAGATCACCGTCAGATAACGCGGGCGCGACATAAAAGTCCTGACGCGACGTCCGCATATCGGCCGGGCTATCCGGCCCGGCGCTGTAGTGCAGCGCCCACGAAATAACTGAACCATCCTTGCATTGTCTTTTTCCGCCATAACTATAGCCCAGTTATTTCGTGGGCGCTACATTAGTACCCTGTAACGCCTAGAACCTGAGGTGGATGTATGATGAAGCTTTTTCTCACCGGCGATATACAAATCGGAAAAACCACAGCGCTCAATAAGGCTCTGCGAAGCGGCAGCGGCAGCGGCGGCAGCAGCGACTGCGGCGACTGCGGCGGCGTCGCCGGCCTCGTCACCTACGGGGGCCCGGCTAAGGCCGACGGTACGCGGGACGTGTACCTGAAAGCCTGGGGCGCCCCCGACGCCTACGACGACGACCACCGCATCTGCGAAAGGCTAAGCCCCTCCGGCAGGAAGGCATACCCGGAAGTTTTCGAGACGACGGGGGCCGCCATCCTACGGGAAGCCTTGGCCGCCAAGCCGGAGCTTATCGTATTAGACGAGCTGGGCGTCTTTGAGGAAAACTGCGCAGCCTTTAAAGCCGCGGTATTCGAATGCTTGTCATCAAGCATACCGGTACTCGGCGTACTAAAGAAAGCCGCTTCCGGCTTCCTTGACGAAGTCCGGGAGGCGGCTGGTGTGGAAGTGCTGGAAGTCACTCGTGAAAACAGGGATTCGGTAGCGCTGTTGATCGCCGACAAGCTCCAAGCCTCACATTTTAGAAGGTGAGGCTATTTTTTTCATGTCTGCCTGAACCGGCCGGAAGTTGATATACCCGGCGCTGACGTCGACGCTTTCCAGCACGACGCGAACCGTATCCCCCAGCCGGTATCGCTGAGGGTTGTCTCGGCTGATCAGTGTCATTTGCTCTTCGATATACTCATAGTACCCTTCCAGCTTTGATATATGGATCAAGCCTTCCGCCGTGTTCTCCAGGCTTACGTAGAAGCCAAAATCGGTGACGCCATTGATGACTCCGTCATATTCCTCGCCGATGAACCGGCTCATATAGTCGGCTTTCCAGAGGCTGTCCGCTTTACGCTCCGCGTCTTCAGCGATCCGCTCCCTTATACTGGCTTCCTGGCACTGTTCGTCCATCTTCTTCCTCAGCGCTTCCTTCCCGTCCGGTTCCCGTACTTCATCCGCAGCCATTTTTTTGATCATGCGGTGGACCATCAGGTCGGGGTAGCGGCGTATGGGGGATGTGAAGTGGCAGTAGCAGCCGGAAGCCAGCCCGAAGTGGCCGCGGTTATCGACGCTGTAGGTAGCGTGGCTCATGGAGCGCAGCAGCAAGGCGGAGACTATGCTTTCCTCCGGCCTGCCCTTTACTTCCGCCAGCAGGCGCTTGTATGAAACCGTCGATACGTCGGGGGCGCCTTCGGCTTCTCCCGCCCCCCGCGCCGCGCCGCTGTTTTTCCTGCCTTTACCGCTTCTGCCGGCGTTTTTACCACTGTTCTTCCCGTCGCCCTTAGCCGCGCCTTTACCGCGGTCTTTTTTGTTTTCGCCCGCTGCGGTTTTATCCCTCAGCGTCAATCCAAGGCTCCTTAGCATAAGCTCCAGGGCGGCGGCTTTGTCCTGCCCCGGACCCTCATGGACGCGGTAGGGGAAGGGTATCCTTGCCCGTTGATAATGGGCGGCGACCGTCTCGTTGGCGGCAATCATCAGCTCCTCGATGATCATCTCCGAGAGCATACGGTTTTTCCGTTTGATCTCTGTGGCTATGCCGCCGCCGCCGGGGATGATCTTGCACTCCGGCAGCTCGAAGTCCAGCGCCCCCCTGTCCAGGCGGCTCTGGCGCAAAGCCAAACACAGCTTCGCCATCTCCAGGAGCATGGGCCCGACGGCTTCGTCCCGGAAGAAAGGATCCTCTACTTCAGCCGTAAGGGCGGCGCCTGCTTCAGCCGCAAAAGCGAAATTTGCCCCTGTTGCGGCGTCGGCCGCTTCTGCTTCGCCCGGAGCCGATATACTATCTGTAGCAGTCATTGGCACTACTCCTGCAACGCCTCTTTCTGCCGCATTGTTGCCTGCCGCACTGTTGCTTGCAATGCTACTATTTACCGCGCTACTATCTGCCGCGCTTGCGCCTCCTGCCGCTCCGCCCGCAGCGCCGCCGCCTCTGCCCGCCAACGCCTCTTTCGTGCCCCACTGCCTGCGGTTCAGGTAGCCCTGGACCTGGGCATAGGTCAGCCGCTCCCGGACTTTTATCACCGAAGGCTTTATCTCATACCCGGTCACAGCCCCCCTCTTATTTAACGTCATCAGGCAGCTCACCGCCAGCCTCTCCACGCCTTCGTTCAGGCTGCATATGCCGTTGGACAGATCCGGCGGCAGCATGGGCAGCACCAAGTCCGGGAAGTATACGCTGGTTCCCCGGGCGAAAGCTTCCCGGTCCAGGAGCGAGCCTTCCTTTACATAATGGGACACGTCGGCGATGTGGACGCCCAAACGCCATTTCCCGTCTTCCTCGGTAAGGCTTACCGCGTCGTCGATGTCCCTGGTGTCGTCTCCGTCGATGGTCACCAGCAGCTCCCGGCGCAGATCCAGCCGGTCCGCGTACTCCCTCGGCTCCACAGCCCGGTTCAGCTTATCGGCTGCGGCCAGCTGCTCATCGCTGAAGGATTGCCGCAGCCCTAAGCGCCGGATGAGCGCTTTCTCCGCCACCGCCAGATCGCCCCCGGCGCCCAGCACCTCCGTGACCCTGCCGAAAGCCCCTGTCCTGCCCGGGGCGCCTGCCCTGCCCGCAGCCCCGCTTCTGCCGGAGACCGCAGCCACGCTTGAAGCGCCGCCTTGCCGATGACCCCTGCTTCCACTTTGCCCGTCTTCGGAAGCGAGCTCCGCCACGACGCGATCTCCTTGCTTCGCCCCGCCTTCGCTCCCCGGCAGGATGGTGATTTCCCGCAGTTCCCGGCGGTCGTCGAGGATGACCTTGCCTAAGGTTCCGGATTGGTCGTATATGCCGATATACTCCCGCTTCGCCTCAGGTTGAGGCGAAGACGCCCCCGCATGTAAAGCCGCTCCCGTGCCCGCCGGCACTCTTGTCAGCGAGGCAGCCGACATAGCCGCCGGTGTGGACGCGGATCGCGCCTGCCCCGATCCCGCTTTGGCGCCACGGATCGATGCCGGGACTGCCTGCCCCGCCGCCGCCTGACGCTTCTGTGCTGATTTGCCTCTCCTGCCGGAGCTTGCCCCTAATTTGGCTTTCGCGCCGGCTTTTGCTTTTCTTCTCTTCATTGTTTCCTTTCTTTCTTCGACCGCCAAAAGAAAAGAACCTCAGGCTGACCCCGGGGTTCTGTTCGTCGATACCGAGTACATATTATCCTGCGCCCTTCGCCCTATGCCAGCACATCGAGCTTGTGCCCGAAGGAGACCGGCACGGCGGCCTCAAGGCTTTGGATCAACTGGGCGGCTATGGCCTGCTCCATCTGCATGGCTTGCTTAGTCACCGCAATATTGACAGCGGCTTCTGTCTCAGCCATCTTCATACCCATGCTGACTGCCGCGATTTCCTCGATTTCCATAAGATCACCCTTTCCTGTACGTCTTATGTAGTAGCTGCGCGTCTGCCGCGCTCACTTATCATTATACCGCATACCGCCGGGGAATACAAGCTTGTGTTCGCGCTGTATATCAGTGCCTCGCACTGCACACAGGCCTTTCAGCATTTTTTCCACAACCAAATGACCGCAGAACATGGCATTCGTCCTGCGCTTACTTTTGATAGCACCCCTCATGTCTTTCATGTTCTCAGATGCGCCATGAAGCCAGTAATCAACGTGTTGTTTCCTCGTCATCATCCAACTAACACTCCCTGCCTTTGGACTGTAGCTGTGAAGGGTGTTTGGTTAATCCAGTCGTCATAAATAATCGCTTGAGCATCAATGTTATCGTCTATATCGTATGCCAACATATTCACCCGTGCATAGTTTTTGCACACATCATTTGTGAACACCCGCGACACAACAGCGATGTCAATGTCGCTTTTAGAATGGTTTTTTGCTGTGACAACAGAACCAAACAAATACACTTCGGCTTGGGCGTCTAATTCGGCACGAATCCTTTGAGCAAATCGCGCCGCTATTTCCATTGCTTTTTCATATGAAATCCTGCTCTCCATTAGTTCAGCCCCTTTCACCATCTTCTTCGGCGCATTTCTCGAACGAAAATCCATATAAGCCAAAAGCCAGCCGTAATTGCGACCATAAAGACATCGAACAAAAACGATAGGCAACCATATCTTCTCATCAGTTCTGCCCTCCTATTTTTTGCTGTCGTTACGGACAACTTCACAAATATCCGATATGTCGCAATCCAGCACATTGCAAAGCTTTAATAGTACATCTGTTGTGAGGTTGTCGCCCTTGCCCAGCTTTGCAATTACCGCCGTACTGACCCCGGCTGCCAAACGCAAGTCCTTTTTGTTCATGCCCTTGTCAATCAGCATCTTCCATAGTTTATTGTAATTCATAGTAGGCACAATATCACCTCATCGCTCTGCTTATTAATAGCATAGCATTTTTTACAGCGTTAATCAATAATATATTTACGAAACGGCATCGGAGGTGTAGTCCAATGCCGTTTTTATCAATTACTGTGCTACCGAAAACTCCTCCTTGACATTCTTACCCTAAGGGGCTGGAGCTTCTGCTCAAGAGTATATCGCGGATGTGCTTTCATCATTCTATAAAAAACTATAGAGTTCATGCAATCTGCTTATTTCGTATGTCGGAAGTATTTCGGTCTGATTTTCGTTTCTGTCCATATTGAACCAGCAAGTATCAATCCCAGCATTGTTACCTCCGGCTATGTCTGCTGAGAGAGAGTCGCCTACCAAGAGGATTTTATCTTTCCCTACTTGCGGAATATGCGAAAACACATACTCAAAATATTCGGCGTCCGGCTTTTTGTATCCAACAAATTCGGAAACGAAAAAGTCAGATATATAGTCTTTAATGAGCGAATGCTTGATACGCGCCTCCTGGGTTGCAAGGATTCCATTTGATACGATATAAATGAATTTACCGTTTTTTGTGATTTCCCTGCATATTTCCAAAGCGCCATCCATTAGAAATGCGCCTTTGCCAAGCTCGGCAAGATACTTTTCGTTGAAGTCCGTTTCGTTATAATGAATCCCTATTGCCTCGAACAAGCGGGAAAATCTGAGTGTTTGCAGGTCGTCTTTTGATACTTCGCCTTTCTCATAGCTATCCCACAAAAACACGTTGATCTCTCTGTACTTTAAAAGCGTTTCATCAGAGTAGCCAAAGTCGCAGCAGTCAAACATAGTTTTAAGCGCGTTCGCTTCAGCCATGTCAAAATCATATAGTGTACCATCTGCATCAAAAAGAAATAGGTCATACTTCTTCATACTTGCCATCCCTCGTTTGACATGAAGTGCTAAATCACTGTTTTCAGCACATTAGGGGGCAGGCGGCGCAGCTTTATTTTCGCTGTAAGCCATATTAGGGACGCGGCTGAATCCGCGTTTTTCACCCTCAGCGTCCTGCAAAAACTTTACATAGTCCACATTAACAGTATAAAAGTCAAGCTTATCCATGTCCATCTCCCCGAAAACACACATAAAGAGGCGGAAACCGCCTCTTTATATCATTAAAGCCACGTTTAAGGTAGTGGCGCACCTTTCATAGATGATCTGCGCTTTAAGCGGCAGGGCGCTTTTCATAAATGATCTGCTCTCGAAGCGGCAGGGCGCTTTTCATACGGGCATCTCTGCCCTGTATCTGTAATATACACAATTTCCATAAATATGTCAATGAAAATCGTCATGCTGCAGAACGGTATTTTTTAGCCAGTAACCGCACATTAAAGAAAGAAGGTGATACTTTTGTCATTTAATGAAAAATATAATGATATGTAAATATAGGTTAAATATATTTTACGTACGGTGTTGATTTACACTGTGAATGTACTATAAAATATAAGCAAATCATTCTCAACGCCCATGTCTGGCATGACATATCGCAAATTGCCCCGGGGGCCAGTAGCGGATATGTTTTTTCGCGCTTTAGACGAAATGGAAGAAGACGGAGCAATCACTCGTGCACCTAAAGGGAACTCGATCATGTTCTCCCATATTGAGAAGGAAGCTCCTACCAGCAGACTTTCAGTAGATGAGATCAATCTTATTACGCAAGAGGAGCCGGAGCGCGTTTATGGAGCAATTCATCTATAGCGTACAGTTTGAGCCTTATGCAGAAAGGCACTACGTCAAGAGTTTCCAAAAACAATAATTCCAGTTTAATAGTATGTCTTAACTTGACACATTCATAAACTGTAGCTATGACAAACGACGAGGAGCGAAGCCCATGCGTATATTGATCGCCTGCGATTCATTTAAAGGGAGCCTTGGCAGCGCCGAGGCGGCAAAGCATATCTCCATCGGTATACGCCGGGTAGACCCCGACGCCCATATCGATGTGATCCCTATCGCGGACGGCGGCGAAGGCACCGCCCTTGCGCTGGCAGAGGCGCTGGGCGGCAAGCTGGAGCGTGTGCAAGTACGCGGCCCTATGGGGGATCCGGTGGAAGCGGTATACGGCATACTGCCCGGCGGGGAGGCGGTCATGGATATGGCGTCCGCTTCCGGGCTTACGCTTGTGCCGACGGGTAAGACAGACGTGCTGTCCGCGTCCACCTACGGCACAGGCCAGTTGATCCTTGCCGCCTTGGATAAAGGCTGCCGTCGCATATACCTGGGCATAGGCGGCTCCGCCACCAACGACGGCGGCTTGGGCATGGCTCAGGCGCTGGGCGCCCGCTTCCCAGGGGCGGAGCCGCAAGCAGAGCGGGCAGCGCCGCAGCCTCAGCCCGGAGCGGCAGCCTTGGCGTTGGTTCGCCCGCAGCATGGCGCCCGCTTCCCGGGGGCGGAGCCGCAAGCAGAGCAGGCAGCGCCGCAGCCTCAGCCCGGAGCGGCAGCATCGGCGTTGGTTCGCCCGCAGCCCGACGACCGCTCCCTTGGCTCTGTAAGCGCCGAGGCAAGCCGCCCACTCGCGGTCTCCTCTGCGCCGCAGGCGGACGCAGGCCGCCCCTCCGCCGCTCCGCTTCTCGCCGGGAAGCACCTGGCGGGTCTCGCCGCCATCGACTTGTCCGGCATAGATCCCCGTCTGGCGGACACTGAGATTTCCGTCCTCTGCGACGTGACCAACCCCCTCTGCGGACCCGGCGGCGCTTCTTACATATACGGCCCGCAGAAAGGCGCCGACCCGGCGGAAATGGCTCAGCTGGACGCCGGCCTCGACCGCTTGGCAGGGCTCGTGAAGCGTGACCTGGGCCTCGACCTGGCGGAAGCCCCCGGGGCTGGGGCGGCGGGCGGCCTGGGCTTCGGCTTGATGGCTTTCGCCGGCGCCAGGCTGCTCAGAGGCGTCGACTTCATGCTGGACGCGGCGGGCTTCGATGAGAAAGCCCGTCTTGCCGACCTGGTCATCACCGGCGAAGGCAGGCTGGATCACCAGTCCGCCTTCGGCAAGACCCCCGCCGGCGTCGCCCGCCGGGGGGCGGCCCTGGGCAAACCCGTCGCCGCGGTAGGCGGCGCCATCGCGGGCGGCGCCCAGACCATGGCGGCGCTCCGGGAAGCCGGCGTCGGCGCCATCGAAGCCTGCGTATGCGCCCCCATGCCCCTGGAAGAAGCCATGGAAAAGGCGCCCGCTTTACTCGCGGACGCCTCCGAGCGGCTGATGCACAGCGTCGCCCTGGGCACGCGCCTAGTACCCTGCAACGCTTAGCTGTCCACGGAGCTCCTTCACTAAGTGTCTCAAGGGGGCTTACTTGTTCGCCTCGATGAGCCGGTGGCGCTGCACGCTGTAGACTTCGTTGCCCAATATCGAGTAGGCGATATTGTTGGCATGGTCGCTGCACCGCTCCAGGTCGGACACCATATCGGTAAACATGACGCCGCCCCTGGGGTCGCAGACCTCGTCCTGCAAGCGCTGGATGTGGTTTTCCACGCACGCCAGGGCGAAGTAGTCCACATGCTCCTCCAGCTTGTCCATCTCGGGCAGCCGCATGATGCTGCGGCTCTTGAATATATCCAGCGCCAGGTTCACCGCGTCAAGGGTGACCCCGCTCAGTATGTGCAGCTCTTCTGTCGCCGGCTGGGAGAATTCCGTGCCGTACTTCCCCTTGTCTATGGCATATTCCGCTATATTCTCCGCATGGTCACCGATGCGCTCGATGTCGGAGACCGTATGCAGCATCGACCCAAGCCTCTCCATATCGGCTTCGCTCAGCTTCAGCCCCCGTATGCGCACCAGCCATGTGGTGATCTGGTGGTTCAGATAGTCTATGGCGTCCTCCGCCTCCATGGCTTTCGCCGCTTTCCCGGCGTTCCCTTCATAGAAAGCCTCCAGGGCCAGCTTCAGGTTTCCCAAAGCCATTTCCCCCATACGGATGAGCTCCCTGTGGGCCTGGGTCACGGCGATGGCGGGTATCTGCATGACACTCTGGTCGAGGTAGAGCAGCTTCTTGGCCGCGGCCCCTTCCGTAGCGTGTTCGGGTAAGATTTTATTCACCAATATGGCAAAATACTTGATGAAGGGCAAGAGCACGACCACTGTGGATACGTTAAATAGGGTATGGAACATCGCCACCTGGCGGGCGCCGTCCTTCCAGGTATCCTGTATCCAAGTCAGTATGCCCGGGAAAAAGTTGATCAGAGCGCCGAATATGGCGCAGCCGATGACATTAAATAACACATGGGCCAAAGCGGCGCGCTTGCTCTCCCTGCTGGCCGCGATGGAGGCCAGCATAGCGGTGATGCACGTACCTACATTGCTGCCCAGCACCAGGTAAATGGCCGTCTTGAACTGGAGGTCCACTCCGCTCAGATACAAAGCTACGATGATGCCGGTAGTGGCGGAAGAGCTCTGGATGACGGCGGTGAAAGCCATCCCCACAAGAAGCGCCATGAAGGGGTTTTGGAAAGACAGCAGGATGGACTGGAAGCCCGCAAGCTTGGAAAACTCCTTCAGCGGGGCGCCCATGGTGGTGATGCCGAAGAAGAGTATGCCGAAGCCCAGCAGAATGTAGCCAAAATTCTTCGTCTTGTTCTTCTTGACAAACATATACAGGATCAGCCCTACAAATATGCAGAGGGGCGCGATGGGGTCGATCTTAAACGAGATGATCTGCGCCGTGATGGTGGTGCCGATATTGGCCCCCATGATGATGCTGATGGCTTGCGTCAGCGTCAGCATACTGGCGTTCACGAATCCCACCACCATGACTGTGGTGGCGGAAGAACTCTGTATGATACAGGTCACCACCGTGCCCACGATTATCCCAAAAAAACGATTCGACGTAGCCCGCTCCAGTACCAGACGCAGCCGGTCTCCCGCTACATTCTCCAGCCCGTCGGACATGATTTTCATGCCGTACAGGAACAGCCCAAGCCCGCCCACGACCTTAAATAAGTCCTGGATAAACGCCCATGTCAAGATTTCCATAGAAATCAACCCCCTTTGCTCCCTCACATTATAACACAACACAAAGGGGACGGTTCTTTTGTGTTTTCCTCATAACACAAAAGAACCGTCCCCACTGTGTCCCCAGGCCGCCGCCTTACTTGTGCGCTTCGATGAGGCGGTGGCGCTGCACGCTCCATACCTGATTGCCCAGGATCGAGTAGGCGATATTGTTGGCGTGGTCGCTGCACCGCTCCAGGTCGGACACCATATCCGTAAAAATGACGCCGCCCCTGGGGTCGCAGAGCTCATCCTGCAGGCGCTGTATATGGTTCTCCACGCAGGCCACGGAGAAGTAGTCCACATGCTCCTCCAGCTTGTCCATCTCCGGCAGCCGCGTGATGCTGCGGCTCTTGAATATCTCCAGCGACAGCTTTACCGCGTCCAAAGCGACGCCGCTGAGTATGCGCAGCTCCTCCACCGCCGGCTGGGAAAACACCGTGCTGTACTTTCCTTTATTGATGGCGTACTCCGCTATGTTTTCCGCGTGGTCCCCGATGCGCTCGATGTCCGACACCGTGTGCAGCATGGACCCCAGCCTCTCCATGTCGGCCTCGCTCAGCTTCAGCCCCCGTATGCGCACCAGCCAGGTGGTGATCTCATGGTTCAGGAAGTCGATGGTATCCTCCATCTCCAGCGCTTTCGTCGCCTTCGCCGTGTCCGTCTCATAAAACGCCTCCAAGGCCAGCTTCAGGTTTCCCATGGCCAGCTCGCCCATCCGGATGAGCTCCCGATGGGCTTGGGTGACGGCTATGGCGGGCATCTGCATAATGCCGGGGTTGAGGAACACAAGCTTCTTGGTGGCGGCATTCTCATCGGGCAGCTCGGGCAGTATCTTTTCCACCAGCATGACGATCTGCTTGACAAAGCCCACTTGCAGCGCTACCGCCGATACATTGTATATCGTATGGAACATGGCTATCTGCCGCGCTTCGTCCCGCCAGTTGCCCTGTATCCAGGTCAGTATGCCGGGAAAGGCCACGATAAGCGCGCCAAACACAGTTACGCCGATGACGCTGATGAGCACATGGATCAGCGCCGCCCTCTTGCTCTCCCGGTTAGCCGCCAGGGAGGCCAGCATGGCGGTGACGCAGGTGCCGATATTGCTGCCCAGCACAATGAAAGCAGCCGCCCGGAAGGGCAGCTCCACGCCGCTGAGGTATAGCGCCACGACGATGCCGGTGGTAGCCGACGAGCTTTGGATGACCGCGGTGACGATGAGCCCGGCAAGGAGGGCCAGCACAGGGTTTTGGAATGACAGGAGCAATATTTTGAACCCGTCGTATTCGGAGAAGGCCTTCAGCGGGGTCCCCATGGTGGATATACCGAAGAAAAGGATGCCGAAGCCCAGAAGGATGTAGCCGGTGTTTTTCGTATTGCTTTTTTTAAAGAACATATACATGATCAGGCCGATAAAGATGACCAGGGGCGCGATGGGGTCGATCTTGAAGGAAATGATTTGCGCTGTGATGGTGGTGCCTATCTTCGCCCCCATGATAATGCCCACCGCCTGGGCCAGGGAAAGCATGCCGGCGTTGACAAAGCCCACTACCATGACCGTTGTGGCGGAGGAGCTCTGGATGATGCAGGTCACCGCGGCGCCTACGACGATGCCCAGAAACCGGTTTGACGTGGTCTTTTCGAGCACGACGCGCATCTGGTCGCCGGCCATATTCTCCAGCCCGTCGGACATGACCTTCATGCCGAAGAGGAACAAGCCCAGCCCCCCCGCGACAAGGAAAATATTTTGGATGAATCCCCAAGATAAAAATTCCATATAGAAGGCCCCCCTGTTTTCTGCATACCGCCCCGCGCCCGCCCGGTTCGCGGCTTAGTACCGCGTCCATGCTTTGCGCGCCTACGTTTATCCAAGGCGCGGCATGCCGCGGCGTGTCTTCCCCATCATTATACAGGAAAACGGTAGTTTGTAAAATCCATGTAAGGGCGATAGCAAGGGGCGGGACTATGAATATTCAACAGGTTATGATATGCTTAGTGCGTTGGCGGCAGCTAAAGCGCGAGGAAAGGCAGGGGAGGCAGAAATGGCTCATGATTGGGAAAAACTCGGATTCGACTGGAAAGGGCTGGGGCTGGAGCGGGAGCCGGACCGCTTTGAGCCTTCCGTCAGGGAAGGCTACGAGCTGTTCGGATACGACGAACCCGACGGGCTCACCACCTGGTATACGCGGGAAGGCGAGATCGATAGCCTTATGCCCACAGAACTGATGGACAGCGTAGATCAATAAGCGGAGAATACGATGAATGAAACGACTATTTTAAGCAATTTTATCAACGTCATCACCTCCAGCGCTTTCAGCTATGCCCTGCTCCTGGACATGGAAGGTCGGCTCCTCTACTTTAGCGACAGTCTCGTGCCTCTGGCGAAGATCCCGGATCGTGAGTCGTACATCGGCAAATCCATCCTGGACGCTTATGAGGAGCTGTTTGTGGACAGGGATTTCATCACGAAAGCCACCCAGCGCCTTTCCCGTATCATGGCAGGCGAAGACGAGTTCAGCGAGGAAGACGTCAACTCCTGGCCCACCGGGGAGAAACGCATCTACCGGATCAACTACAGGCGCGTCACGGCGGAAAGCGGCGGCTTCGACGGTATATTCATCTTCGCCCTGGACGTCACCGGCATACGCCAGGAGGAAGCGGACCACCGCCTGGACGACCTGCTCCACTCCAGCACGCTGCCCTGCCTGATCTGGGACGAGGCGGGGCGCATCACCGCTTTTAACTCGCAAGCCGCAAGCGCTTTCGGCCTATCTCAGAACCTATCTACCCAGGAGTTCCACGACGCCTACTTCGCCCTGGAACCGGAGTACCAGCCCGGGGGCGAGAAGACTGCCGCCATGAGGCAGTCCCTCATCCGGGACAGCCTGGATCACGGCTTCTCCCAGGCAGCGGTGCGGCTGCAGAAAGCCGGCGGCGCCCCCATCTGGTTCATGGTAAATATCACCCGTATATCCCTGATGTTCCATCAGAAGCTGGTGGTGTACTTCTACGACCAGACCGATATCATGATCAAGGACTCCGAAGCGAAGGTGGCGGAAAACCGTTTAAAGCTCATGCTGGACGCCGCCCCCCTGGGCTGCCTCCTCATCGGCAATGACTTCCGTATCATCGACTGCAACCATGCCCTGATGAAGATATTTGACGTCCCCGTCAAGCAAATGCTCACCAACGACTTCTTCCGCTTCTCCCCCGAGTTTCAGCCCGACGGCAGCTCGTCCCGGGCCATGGCCGCCCATCACGTCAGGGAAGCGTACAAGAGCAACAGCATGGCGATTTCCTGGATGCATCAGGATTTCCATGGCAAGCCCGTCCCGGCGGAGGTGACCCTGGCCTGCGTCAAGCACGGCAACGACTCCGTCATCGTCTGCTATATCCGGGATCTCCGGGAGTACAACAAAATGCTGGCCGCCACCAACGAGGCCAACGAACGTATGGAGTTTATGTTCAACTCCATGCCCCTCACGGCTAACCTGCTGAACAAGAACATGCAGGTAGTGGACTGCAACCAGGAGTGCCTCAAGCTCTTCGGTATATCCACCAAGGAGGAGTACTTCGAGCGCTTCTACGAGCTGGCGCCGGAGCACCAGCCAAGCGGCGAGCTCTCCAGGGACGCCTCGGCCAGATCTATCGCCAAAGCCTTCAAGGAAGGCTACGAACGGGTGGAGTATCTGCACCAGGACGTGAAGGGCGAGCTCATCCCCTGCGAGGTCGTCCTGACCCGTATCATGCGCAATGGCGAGCCTTACGTGCTGGCATACGCCTGGGATCTGCGGGAGTACGAACGCCTGCTCCGGGACGAGAGGGAGTCCCGGGCGATGATGGACAAGGCCGTCGCGATACTGGAAAATGTAGACGCCCTGATCTCCGTCACCGATTTCGACTACAACCTGATTTATATGAACCACAATATGGCGAAGGTCTTCGGCCTGGACAAGGACGAGTGCATCGGCAAGAAGTGCTATAAGGCCATCCGCAACCAGGACGAGCCCTGCGAGATATGCCATTTCCCCGATCTGCTGCCGGAAGCGGACTCCCTTCCCACCCGGCTTGACGAATACCTCTGGGACGACGTGCTGGGCATGTGGACGGAGAGCAAGGCTTCCATCATCCGCTGGGTAGACGACTCCCTGGTTTTCTTCCACAGCATCAATGACCGGTCGGTGAAGAAGGCTTACGAAGACGAGATGCGCCGGGCTATGGACGCCTCCATCGCAGCCTCCGCGTCCAAGACGACCTTCCTCGCCAATATGTCCCACGAGATACGCACCCCTATGAACAGCATCATCGGTTTCTCCGAGCTGGCCATGGACGACGACGTCTCCCTGAGGACCAGGGACTACTTGAGTAAAATCATCGACAATTCCACCTGGCTCCTCCAGATCATCAACGATATACTGGACGTCTCCAAGATCGAGTCGGGGAAGCTGGAGCTTGAGCGCGTAGGCTTCGATTTAGACGGGGTGCTTGCCCGCTGCCGGTCCGTGATCCTCCCCTCTGTCAGGGAGAAGAACCTGGACATGAGCTTCCGCTCCGGCCTCCCAGGGGACAAGATGCTCCTGGGCGACCCGGTGAGGCTCTATCAGGTGCTGATGAACCTGCTCTCCAACGCCGTGAAGTTCACCGCCGCCGGCTCCATCACCCTCACCGTCGAGGTGACCGGGGAGGACGCCCGTTCGGCCACGCTGCTCTTCACGATGCGGGACAGCGGCATCGGCATGACCCCGGAGCAGATGGAGAAGATATTCGAGCCCTTCACCCAGGCGGACTCCAGTACGACGCGAAACTATGGGGGCACAGGCCTGGGGCTTTCCATCACCAGGAGCATCGTAGAGCTCATGGGGGGCGCGCTTTCCGTGGAGAGCGAGCCCGGGGCGGGCAGCGCCTTCCGCTTCGAGATCACCTTCGATACGGCGGAAGTATCCGCCGAGGAGGCTTCCGGCGAGCTTGGGCTTATCGAGAAGCCGTACTTCAACGGCCTCGTCCTCATCTGCGAGGACAATCCCATGAACCAGCAGGTGATCTGCGAGCATCTCGGCCGGGTGGGGCTGCGGACGGTGGTGGCGGAGAACGGCCAGGCCGGCGTGGACATCGTCCGGGAGCGCAAGTCGAAAGGGCTGAAGCCTTTCGACCTGATCTTCATGGATATGTTTATGCCCGTGATGAATGGCACGGAAGCAGCCGCAGCCATATCCGCCCTGGGTACGGGGGCGCCCATCGTGGCCATGACCGCCAATGTCATGACCAGCGAGCTGGACAACTACAGGAAGAACGGCATGTCCGGCCATGTGGGCAAGCCCTTCACGTCCCAGGAGCTTTGGCGCTGCCTGCTGAAGTACTTCACTCCGCTGAACGCGCCCGCCACAGTGAGCGCCGTGGAGGAGAAGGACGACGAGCTGCTGATGAAGCTGCGGGTCAACTTTGTGAAGAATAATCAAGCCGTGTACGATAAGATCGCCCTGGCTATCCGCTCAGACGACCTCACCGCCGCCCACCGGATGGCGCACTCGCTGAAGACTAACGCCGGCTTGATCGGCAAGAGCAGCCTGCAGGAGGCCGCCGCCCAGATCGAAGCCCTGCTCTACCGGGGGGACGTCCCCGGGCAACCGCTCATGGAGGCCCTGTCCGCCGAGGTGCATGGGGTGCTGGACGAGCTTAAGCCCCTGCTGGCGGAGATCGCCGAGCAGGCCGGGCTTGCCGTCGCGGACGGGCACGCGGCAGGCGCGGCAGGCGCAGCAGCGCCGGACCCCGCCCAAGTCGCCGCCCTGTACGCCAGGCTCCAACCCTTGCTCAGGAGCAGGAATCCCGAGTGCCAGGCACTGCTGGGCGAGCTCCGCGCCATCCCCGGGGCGGAAGACCTGGCGCTGCAGATCGAGCGCTTCGATTTTAAGCAGGCGGGCCTGACCCTCGCCAAACTCATGAAGGGCCTGGTATAAAGCTATGGACGCATCCGGGAAAAACAGCGTGCTCATCGCCGACGACGAGGAATCCAACATCATCGCCCTGACCCACATCCTCAGCCCCCTGTATACCGTACTCGCGGTGAAGGACGGGCCGGACGCCATAGATGTGGCGGAAGAATTCCAGCCCGATGTGATCCTGCTGGACATCATCATGCCGGAGATGAACGGCTATGCGGTGATCAACGCCCTGAAGGGCGGCGACCTCACCCGTGACATCCCCGTCATCTTCATCACCGGCCTAAGCAACGCCGGCGACGAGGAGAAGGGGCTTAACCTGGGCGCCGCCGACTACATCAGCAAGCCCTTCAGCCCGGCTATCGTAAAGCTGAGGGTCAAAAATCAGATCGATATGATCAACCAGACCCGCCTGATGATCGAGAAGGAAGCCGCCGCCCAAAGCAGCCGCGCCAGGAGCGAATTCCTCTCCCGGGTCAGCCACGAAATGCGCACGCCTATGAACGCGGTGATGGGCATGACCGCCCTGGCGAAAGCTGCCGCCGACGCGGATACGCGCAATGAGATGCTGGACGTGATCAGCGCCGAATCCCGCCGCCTGCTGGAGCTCATCGACAATGTGCTGGACATGTCCGACATCGAGGACGGCAAGCTACGCCTGGAGCCGGCGGAATTCGGCTTCGCGGACATGATACGGGAACTGCTGAGCAGGATCGGCCCTGAAGCCAGGGCGAAGCGGCAGGCCCTGGTAGCCGACCTCGACCCATCCATCCCGGATACCCTCATCGGGGACGGGAGGCGGCTGGCACAGGTGATCCTCCACCTGCTTTCCAACGCGGTCAAGTTCACCCCGGAGCAGGGCAGCATACAAATCAGCGCTCATGCCCGGGAGGTGGAGGGCGAGGCCCTGGCTGTGGAGATCGGCGTGGCGGACAGCGGCGTCGGCATAGCGGCGGAGCAGCAGGCCAGGCTCTTCCTCCCTTTCGAGCAAGGGGACGGCGGCATAGACCGCAAGCACGGCGGCGCCGGGCTTGGCTTATCCATATCTAAGCATATCGTGGAGCGCATGGGGGGCGGCATCCGGGTGGACTCGGAGCCAGGCAAGGGCTCTACCTTCACCTTCACTGTGAGGCTGGGGCTGAAAGCCCCCGAGGCCCACGACGGCGGCCCCGTCTCCTTCGAGGGCAAGACCGCCCTGCTGGCGGACGATGTGGAGATCAACCGGGAGATCGTAGTCGCCATGCTGGAAGACGCCGGGATGCGCATAGACTGCGCTGAAAATGGTCTGGAAGCCCTGGAGATGTTCATCTCCGACCCCGACTTGTACGACGTGGTCCTCATGGACATCAACATGCCCGAGATGGACGGCGTAGAGGCGACGAAACTCATCCGCGCCCTGGACGCCCCCCAGGGAGCTAAGGTCCCCATCATCGCCATGACCGCAAATGTGCTGATGAGCGAAGTGGAGACCTACCTGGCTGCCGGCATGAGCGGCCACATCGGCAAGCCCGTAGACTTCGACAAACTCATGAGCCTGCTAGCCAAGTATCTGGCAGATTGACAGGCGCCCGGCAGGTAGGGAAATCCACGATGCTCAAAGAGCTATACCCGGACATGAATTACATTTCGCTAAACCGCCCTCTGGTACGGGAAAGCCAAGGGGCAGTTTTTCCTTATCGGCTCGCAGAGCATGAAGCTGATGAATAATGCCAGCGATAGCCTGACCGGACGGGCAGAGGTGATCAAGATGCTCAGCTTATCAATGCGGGAACTTGCGCAAAGCAGTTATCGAGAGCCTTTTCTCCCGGTATCCGAACGACTCGTCCCTGCGCGGAACGCGGACGCCGGTATAAGCTATCATCAGCTCATTTCCCGTATACATATAAACAATCATACGGAATGGTGCAACTATTCCATCTTTTCTATCTGCGATATTATTTTGATATCTCAAATATATTTCTTGCTAATCCGAAACAGTTGTGATACTATACACTACATGTAGTGCATGAGTGAGGTGTGAATCATGGGTGTTAGCTATAACAAGCTGTTCAAGTTGCTGATAGATAAAAACATGAAAAAGGGGGATCTTTGCGAAGCAGCGAACGTAAGTCCATCATCGTTGGCAAAACTCCGCAATGGGGAGAATGTTAATACTGATATTCTTGTTCGAATATGCAGAGCACTTAATTGCGAACCAGGCGACATTATGGAACTCTCTCACAATGAGGCTCTATTAGCTGTCGCTGAAAGAGCAGGTGGATATAATGCCGGGAACAACAATTAACCGTAGCACACCAGACATATGGAAACAAGACATAGCTCAATCTGTTGATTTGTATAACTCTTGGTTCATGGAGTTTGCGCCAAAAACATATCGCGAAATACGCGAAAAAACTGCTAAAAGTGTAAAACAAGCTTTGAAGGCAACGAACAGTTTTATGGATGTTTCCCGAGAGATGTTAAAAGAAACCCCAGAAATCCTTCCGATACTTCGTATGTCAATGTGCCCGCCATTAGCTCGCGATAGACTCATTGGGTTAGCTGGCGTATCAAAAACGCTTGTAGAAAGCATGGAGGATTCGTCAAATCCTCGAATCCCCCCTCGCATATCCATCGATATAATTGACAGTGATCTGGACAAAATCCGTGATTTAGTAATGAGAATGATCGATCCAGATATTATTGTGTGGTATAACCGGAGCAAATCGGCAACGGGAGTTGAAATCTCTCGTGCGGCAACAATTATTGCTGACAGATTATGTGGTGCTGTATCCGATCCAATTATTCGCAACGCGCAGGAAAAGCGGCAGTTGTACGCAATTGGTGATTGGCTACGTATGCGCGGTTACCGCCAAACTGGAGGGTACAAGTTTAACGAAATGAAGCCTGGGACGTTTTCTTTCAGAACAAACATTCCAGTATTATTAACCAGTGGTAATGAGCCTGAAAGTGTCAATATTCCTGTTGATGTTGTGATAATGCCGATAGATTCCCAAATAGGAGATTTACCGTTATTGATTGAAGCAAAGTCTGCTGGTGATTATACTAACGTGAATAAAAGACGAAAAGAAGAAGCTCAAAAGATGGCTCAGTTAAGAAATACTTACGGTGACGGTGTTAAGTTTGGACTGTTTTTATGCGGCTACTTTGATTCCGGTTATCTGGGATATGAAGCCGCAGAAGGGATTGATTGGGTATGGGAACACAGAATAGACGATTTAGCCCTGTACGGACTTTAAGCGATTCTTATGAAAATCGTCGGCTTGCGTTACAGACCGAACTTGATGCTAAAAAAACTATTGATGAGCGTCGTAAATTGGGTCAATTTGCCACGCCCACTACGTTGGCAAGAGAGATCGTATCGTTCGGTATTGACAACATGGATACACCTCATGGTATACGGTTCTTTGACCCGGCTTGTGGAACTGGAGCTTTCTATTCCGCACTTTTATCAGAAGCAGATGCCAATGATATTGCGGTAGCAACAGCAGTTGAAATCGACCCGTTATTTGCTAACGCAGCCAAAAGCCTTTGGCAGGAATTCGACATTAGCATTATCAATGCAGATTTTACAGATATTGAACCGGTCGATAATTATAATCTGGTTATTTGTAACCCGCCGTATGTCCGACACCATCTAATTGATGCTGATAATAAAAATCGTATTAAATACAAAACAGAGATAACATCGGGTGTGAAGCTATCCGGGCTCGCAGGGCTATACTGCCACTTCCTTTTGCAATCAGTTCAATGGATGGGCGAAGGTGCGGTTGCAGGTTGGTTGATTCCAAGCGAGTTTATGGATGTAAACTATGGAAAGGCAATAAAGGACTATTTACTTAGCGAAGTTGATTTGTTTAGAATACATAGATCCAATCCCGGTGAGGTTCAGTTCAATGATGCTTTAGTGTCATCAGCTATCGTATGGTTTAGGAAAAGAAAGCCTACTGCCCAAAGCGTAACATTTACTTACGGCGGTACACTAAAATCTCCAAAAGAGGGCAAGGATATAAGCTTTGCTATGCTACGAAAAGAGACTAAATGGACTCGATTCCCTTGTTTACCAAATAGAGTTGACAAAGAACACACTCCAAAGTTAAAAGATTATTTCGATGTTAAGCGTGGAATAGCTACAGGAGGCAACGATTTTTTTATCATGGAAGAATCGCAGATTGTGGATTTAGGTTTGCCATTTGAATTCTTCCGTCCAGTTTTACCAAGCGCAAGGTATGTCCAAATTTCTGAGATTGAATCAGACGAACTTGGCAACCCGATATTACCACAACGATTGTTCTTACTTGACTGCCGATTAGGCGAAAAGGAAGTAAGAGAGAAATACCCGCGGCTTTGGGATTACCTTGAAAGCGGGCGAGATAGTGTTGGTAGCGGTTATTTATGCAAATCTCGGAAGTGTTGGTATTTCCAAGAACAACGCGAAGCCCCTATGTTTATTTGCACATATATGGGGAGACAAAGTGCTGAAAACGGGAGCGCTTTTCGTTTCATTTTGAATAACTCAAGGGCGACAGTCACTAACTCGTACCTCGCGCTTTATCCCCGCAAAAGTCTATTGGAAAGCCTTGCTCAAAAACCTGATTTGAAAAAGACTGTATGGGAGTTACTTAACACAATGACGCCGGACAGCTTGCACAGCGAAGGACGTGTTTACGGCGGCGGATTACAGAAAATAGAGCCAAAAGAACTCTTGAATGTTAGTGTTCCATTTTTTGAAGAACTTGATATTCTCCAGAGCTAACCATTCTCAATCGAAGAGGTCGTCCAGCGTCGCTTCCGAGACGATTTCCGCGCTGTATTCGTTTCGCGCGAGCCCAA
>WRIW01000023.1 GCA_009782505.1 Clostridiales bacterium | reverse complement strand
CGTCCGGTAGGCGATGGTGGAGCCCACCGGGTTGTCCTCGATGACGGTCAGGTTGGGGAAAGCCCGGGCCCAGTTGCAGTTGCCCTGGCCCAGCACAGTCTCCTCGTCCTCTATGGACTTCTCCCACTTTGCCCGCATTTCCTTTATCTTGTCCCAGAACTCAAGGGGCTTGGTATCCCAAATCTGTCCTTTCATATCCGCCGCCTCCTATATTCCCAGGGGCTGGTGCCATCCCCTGATCCGGGTCACGCCCGGCCGCAGCATGCTTAGGAACGACTCTATCCGTACCCGGGTCTCGTCCAGGGGCAAAGTAGTATCCCGCTCGAAGAAATGGAAAGGGATGTTTCGCTCCCGCAGCAGCTTCCAGACCGCGTAGTTGTCCGAGCCGTGGGCCTGGCACACAAGCTGCTTCACCACCAGCACCCCGTCTACCATATAGTCCTCGGAGAGCTCGAAGATGTGCTGGGGCCTGCGCCGCCAGTTGCTGTCCTTCATGGCGCTGTGAGGCCGGCCCATATAGCGCAGGGAGAGCGCCATCAGCCTGTCCTTATGCAGCACCACGTCGTTCCATATATTGGAGCTCCCATTGTCCAGCTCGTCCACGACCACATTTGCCCCCAGGGATTCCACCAGCTCCTCCAGGTCCGCGTTGAAGGTCTCGCTGCCAACGAGCATCAGCCTCAGCCTGTCGTCATAAGGCGCCCTGGCGTCCAGCTCCACGATGAAGTCTTCCAGTATCTTGTTCATCTCGGCCTTGTCCGTCACCTGATTGGCAAGCATGAGGTTCATCATCTCGGAGCCCAGTATCTTCGTCTGGTAGAAACGCCTCATCTCATAGATCTGCCGAAGCAGCCTGCGGTTTGTATTGTATATCTCGATAGCCTTGTCCAGGGCTTCCTCCGTGACGGCCTTTCCCGTCCACGCCTCAAATTTACCCTTCAGCACGTTTAGCTCCGACCGGAAGACGTCCTTGGCGATTGGCCCTTCGGTGTAGTCCGGGGTAAATAAATAATGGGTCAGCAGCGAGGGGAAGTTGTTTGACGCCACCTCAAACACATTGAAAGTCCACTGGCAGTCTTCCACATGCACGAAGGCGTCCATATAATCGTATTCGCCGTTCAGGAGCATGTTGGTCATATTTTTCGCCACATAACACGAAGCGTAGATCCACTTCGCCGACACCACGTCCGGCTTCTGCTCCGCCATGATACGTATAGGCAGCATCCCCGCCGCGTAGGCCAGCTCCTCCGGCATATAGTTAGGGCAATACCCAACCACCAGCCCGCCTGTCTTCTTCTTCCAGGCTTTGGCGTACTCGTGGCGGTCCGCTATCATCTGCTTAAATCTATCCATGTCGCGCCTCCTTCCTACGCCAACAGCGCCGCGCCGATGGCGCCCGCCAGTATCGGGTCATATTCGCCGGTAAGCGCCGTCACGTTTAAATCCTTCTCGATCCGCTTCGTCACGCCAGGGTTCTTCGCCAGCCCGCCGGTGAAACCAAGCTCCTTGTAAACGGTGATATCGCCCACGTCCAGGGGCTGCAGCTTCCCGATGGTACCCAGCGCTCTGGTAGCGATGGCAAAGAGGTGGGAAGCGTAGACCTGGTTGATGGTCATGGGCTCGGCCCTGTACTCCGGGCGCCCCAGCAGGCCCATGGTCTCCGTCTGGGCGAAGGCGTAACAAGTCGTGCTTACGGGCTCCGGGTCTACGGGCACATCCAGGGACAAGGCGCCGATCTCCTCGATGGGCACCTGCAGCAGGTCGCAAAGGGTCTCCACATTCCTGCCCATGCCCGTGGCGCATTTGTCGTTCATAAAGAAATCCCAGACCCTGTCCCAGTCATAGAGCCGTATCGCCGCCACCGTCTGGCCGCCCAAGTCTACGATGGTGTGCACCGACGGGCCGTAGATAAATCTCCCGCCCCTGGCGTGGCAGCTTACCTCATCCATAGTCGAAGTCGCGTAAGCCGCGTTGAATCCGCCCCAGCCCGTGGCCGCGATGGCGCCGATATCCTTGACGCCCATCCCGGAGCTGCCCATAGCTTTGCCGATGGCGTCGTCCGCCGCTTTCTTAAAGTCCGCCCCCGTATGGATGCTGGCGTAGCCAAACAAGGCGCCGTCGCACATGACGGCGGCCTGGGTGCTGGTGGAGCCTACGTCCACCCCGGCTGTGATTTTCCCGGCTTTCTTCCAGTCGATCTCACCAGAGGTGAAGCTGGTTTCCGGCCATTTCCAATAATCCTGAGTCATCCTCCTACCTCCTGACTGTTGATCTGCGTTTTTACGCCGCGCTTCACGCCACGACCCAATCGGTTTTCTCCCAGTCCGCTACCGGCTTTCTGTCGATACTCTTGACCTTGTACCGAAGTATACCGTGGGCCTTCATCCATCCGCCCAGCTCTTCTTCCCGGCAAACGGCGCCTACCGACGCCTGGCATTCGGTGAGGTGCGGCTTTAGGACCGCGCATACGACAAAATGATGTTTCATAAGCAGGACCTCCTTGTTGAAATCAATTATACATGGAATTTCTACGGGAAACAATACAATGAATACATGCGCCGGGCTGGAAATCTACTTGACCTGCCGCGTCAGGTATTGTATAATACAAGCATGGGTGTATACAAGTATGCAATACTTTGGCTGAGCATATAGGCAACCAATCAAAAAGCAAAGGAGACAGAACCATGATCGAAATCAACAAGACAAGTAACTTGCTGGAGCAAGACCCGTACAGGTACGACCTGCAGGACGTGGAGGAGCCAAATCTATACCGGGATCTGTACCCCTACACCGAGGTGCCCAAGATCCCCTTCAACTTCCGCCGCGTCCCCATCGGTATGCCGGACGAGATATGGATGACCGATACTACTTTCCGGGACGGGCAGCAGTCCAGGGCGCCATATACCGTGGAGCAGATGGTGGACCTGTACAAGCTGATGGCCAAGCTGGGCGGGCCCCAGGGGAAGATCAGGCAGACGGAGTTTTTCGTCTACAGCGATAAAGACCGCCAGGCCCTGCAGGAGTGCATGGATCTGGGATATCCCTTCCCCGAGGTCACCACATGGATACGGGCCAGCAGGCAGGACTTCCAGCTGGTGAAGGACATCGGCATCAAGGAAACGGGCATCCTGGTGAGCTGCTCCGACTACCATATATTCAAGAAGCTAAACATGACCCGCAAGAAGGCTCTGGATACCTATCTGGATGTGGTGAAGGAAGCGATGGAGATCGGCGTGAAGCCCCGCTGCCACCTGGAAGACCTGACCAGGGCGGACTTCTACGGCTTCGTGGTCCCCTTCGTCAATGAGCTTACCAAGCTGTCGAAGGAGTCCGGCATCCCGGTGAAGATCAGGGCCTGCGATACCATGGGTTACGGCGTGCCCATCTCCGGCGTCGCCCTCCCCCGCAGCGTCCCGGGCATCATCTATGGTCTGCGGTCCTTCTCTGACGTGCCTTCGGAGCTGCTGGAGTGGCACGGCCACAACGACTTCAACAAAGCCGTGGTCAACGCCACCACAGCGTGGATATACGGCGCCAGCGCCGTCAACTGCAGCCTGCTGGGCATAGGCGAGCGTACCGGCAACATCCCTCTGGAGTCCATGGTATTTGAGTACGCCTCGCTGAAAGGCACGATGGACGGCATGGATCCCACCGCGGTCACCGAGATAGCCAGGTACTACGAGCAGAAGCTGGGTTATCGCATACCGCCTATGACCCCCTTTGTGGGGAGGAGCATGAATATCACCCGGGCCGGTATCCATGCCGACGGCTTGATGAAGGACGAAGAGATATACAACATATTCGACACAGGCGCCATCCTCCAGAGGCCGGCGTCCGTGGCGATCAGCAGCACCAGCGGCGCCGCGGGCATAGCTTACTGGATCAATGACTTCTACAGCCTGCCGACGGAGAAGAAAGTCACGAAGAAAGACGCCATCGTGCTTTCGGTGAAGGACTGGGTGGACAACGAGTACAACACCGGCCGGGAGACGGTGATCAGCGACGGCGAGCTGGAAGAGCTGACGAAGGAATTCGCGGCGGGGGTTTGAAGCGATGGCGAAGCAAGAGGCGGGAGGCATTACCGCCGGGGCTGGGGATTCCCTCAGCAACCGGGTCTTCGAGCAGCTTGAGGAAGGCATCCTGGACGGAAGCATACAGCCGGGGGAAAACCTCAACGAGCTCAAGCTTTCGCTGGAGATGGGCGTCAGCCGCACCCCGGTGAGGGAAGCCATACGCATGCTGGAACAGAAAAATCTGGTCAGGCTTGTGCCGAATAAGGGCGCCGTCGTGCTGGGGGTGGACAGGAAGGACCTGCTGGACGTCTACGCCATCCGCACCTATATTGAAGGGCTGGCCTCCCGCTGGGCGGCGGAGCGCATCACCGATGAGAAGCGCGGGAAGCTCAGGGAGATCGTAGATCTGCAGGAGTTCTACTACATCAAGTCTTACGAAGAACAGATCAGCGAGATGGATTCGCGCTTCCACGAGACCATATTCAGCTACTGCGAAAGCCGCCGGCTGGAGCATATGCTGAGGGATCTCCATCACATGATACAACGCTACCGCAAGCAGTCCATCGCCGAAGCGGGCCGCACGGAGAAAGCCATCGCCGAGCACCGCCTGATCCTGGAAGCTATCTGCGCCGGCGACGGGGACGAGGCGGAGAGGCAGACGGTGGGCCATATCAACAACGCCAGGGAGAACCTGATCGTCCTGCTGGAGAAAGAAAGCAGCGCAAACGGAGAAAGAGAGTAGCGTACATGAGCAGAGAACAACAAATTAAGGACGCCTGCGAGAAATTCGCCCTGCTGGTGGGCGAGCAGCTGGAGCGGGCGGAAGCCATCAAGGCCCAGGGGGGCTTCGCGGACTTCGGGAGCTTGAAGCCGCTGGTGATCGGCTTTTGCGGAGGCGACGGCATAGGGCCTATCATCTCGGCGGAGACAAGGCGGATATTTACCCACCTGCTGGCGCCGCAGCTGGAGCGGGGCGACGTTGTCCTGAAGGATATCGCCGGGCTCACCATAGAGAACAGGAGCCGGGCGGGGAAGACCCTGCCCGACGACGTCCTGGAAGAAATCAAAAGCTGCCACGTGATACTCAAGGGGCCTACCATGACCCCTCAGAAGGGCGACGGCTGGCCAAACCTGGAAAGCGCCAATGTCGCCATGCGCAAGGAGCTGGATCTCTTTGCCAATCTGCGGCCCGTGCGGGTGCCGGAGCTGGATATCGACTGGGCTTTTTTCCGGGAAAACACGGAAGGGGCGTACGCCGTGGGGAACAGAGGGTTTGAGATATCCCCGGATCTGGCGGTGGATTTCACCATGATCACCGACGAAGGGTGCCGGCGCATCATCGAGGCGGCTTTCGACTACGCGGTGAAAAACGGAAAATCCAAGGTCACCGCGGTCACGAAGGCAAACATTATCAAAACCACGGACGGCATGTTTCTTGAGATCTTTAGCCAAATCGGCGAGAGATACCCCGCCATCGAGAAGGAAGAGCGCTACATCGACATCATGACGGCCAAGCTCATCGACGAGAGGGTGCGCTCCGGCTTTCAGGTGGTGGTGCTGCCTAATCTCTACGGGGACATCATCACCGACGAAGCCGGCCAGATACAGGGAGGCGTGGGCACCGCGGGAAGCGCCAATATCGGCAAGCGCTACGCCATGTTTGAAGCTATACACGGCTCAGCGGACAGGATGGTAGCCGAGGGGCGCGGGGATTACGCCAACCCCTCGTCTCTGCTGCGCGCCGCGGCCATGCTCCTGGCCCACGTGGAGCTGACGGAGCAGGCGCGCCTCCTTGACCGGGCGCTGGATATCTGCCAGCAGGAAGAAGCGAAGATACGGATCACGGGAAACAAAGGCGGCGCTACCTGCAGGGAGTTTGGCGACTATATCATGGAGACTTTGGATAAGCTTGCCGAAAGCTGTGAACCATCGCGGTAAATAGGCGCACCCCGGGTCCCTGCTCCCGTGAACTGTAACGAAGGGCTCGAATAAATACTTGACACACCAGGGCCGCTTGTTATAGAATCTGTGTGTTATCCGTTTATACTCCCGTCAGCCCCGATGAAGAGTGTAATCATTATATAGGAGGAGATTCTGTGACAACCTTCATGGCGAAACCCGGCCAGGTGGATCGGAAGTGGCACGTACTGGACGCCGAAGGCAATACCCTTGGCTCGGTGGCTGCGGAAGCCGCAGTATTATTACGCGGGAAGCATAAACCTATCTACACGCCTCATGTGGATACCGGCGATTTTGTAATCGTGGTCAACGCGGACAAGGCTGTGCTTACCGGAAACAAGCTCAAGCAAAAAGAGTACATCACCCACTCCGGGCATCCCGGCGGGCTGAAGCGCACGTCATACGCCATCATGATGAAAACCAAACCGGAGCGTATGATGGAGAAAGCCGTCAGAGGCATGCTGCCAAAGACGAAGCTGGGTGATAAGATGTATCGTAAACTCAAGGTCTATCGCGGACCGGACCATCCCCACCAGGCGCAGAAGCCTGAGCGGTGGGAAATCAGGGCTTAGGAAGGGAGGTAATCGAAGAATGGCTCAAACTGTCCAATACAGAGGCACCGGCCGTCGGAAAACCTCCGTGGCCCAAGTCCGCCTGACCCCCGGCGAAGGGAAGGTGCTCATCAATAAGAGGCCCCTTACCGAGTACTTCGGGAAAAAGACGCTGGAGATGGTGGTCAAGCAGCCACTCGTCCTTACGCAGACGGAAGGCAGGTACGACATACTCGCCACGGTCAAGGGCGGCGGCGTCACCGGCCAGGCCGGCGCGGTACGGCTGGGCATCGCCAGGGCGCTGCTGAAGGCGGATCTGGAGATGCGGCCCTCCCTGAAGAAGGCCGGCTTCCTCACCCGGGACCCCCGGATGAAGGAGCGGAAGAAGTACGGCCTCAAAGGCGCCCGCAGAGCGCCCCAGTTCTCCAAGCGCTAAGGCTTACTTCCAGGCGCGATGCGCGAGCCGCACTGAGGCGCGAACTACACGTCAGCAGCACAAACCGCCGTCACGGTATGTACGGCGGTTTTTTTGGCGCGTTTGCTCAAGGATCTGTAAAGCGATAAATTGCGAAAAGTTCCAATGACGAGCGGAAGCCAGGGCATGCCTATATCGCGACGAACGCTACGCCAGCCTGCGGAAAAAGCCGGAGAAGCGGTTCAGCAAGCCGGGCTTGCCGGCAATCGCCTCAGTTTCCGTTACGCCGGCTGCGCCCTCCCGGGCCTGCTCCACAAACGCTTCCTGGGAGTTCACCCCCTGGCCGGACCGGGGGGCGCGCAGCAGATAACGCCCGTCGGCGTATTGCTCCCATGCTTTCACATTGTCTTGAAGCAAGGTCTCCAGCATTTGATAGACCCTTTTTTTCAACGCCTGGTCCAGTATGGGGCAAGCGATCTCTATACGCCTTTCGGTATTTCTCGTCATCAGGTCGGCGGAGGAGATGTAGATCTCCCTGTCGTCCCCCTCCCCGAAGCAGAAGATACGGGAGTGCTCCAGAAACCTGCCTACGACGCTGATGACCGTGATGTTGTCGGTGAGGCCGGGTATGCCGGGAATCAGGCAGCATATGCTCCGGACGATCATGGATATCCTCACGCCGCTCCGGGAAGCCGCGATAAGCGCCAGGATGATTTCTTTGTCGGTGAGGGAGTTGCACTTGATGATGACGCGTCCGGGCTCGCCTCGTTCCGCCTTTATCCGCTCGCTGTCGATGGATTGGATGACCTTGTCCTTCAGATGGTGGGGAGAGACCCACAGGAGGCTTGTGTCGCAGTAGGTGTAGCCCAGCAGTAGATTATTGAAGAATAACGCGGCGTCGTTGCCGATCTCCCGGTTTGCCGTGATCAGGGAGAGATCCGTATACTGCTTCGACGTGCGCTCGTTGTAGTTCCCCGTGCCGATCTGCGTGATGAATTGTATCCCGCCGAAGTCCTTTCTGGTGATCAGGCAGATTTTGGAATGCACCTTCAGGCCCGGCAGGCCGAAGATCACCCGGCAGCCCGCCTCATCCATACGATGGGACCATTCGATATTGTTGGCTTCGTCAAAGCGGGCGCGCAGCTCCATCAGCGCGGTGACGTCTTTTCCGTTTTCCGCCGCCCTGATCAGGGATTCGGCCAGCTTCGACAGGACGTCCAGGCGGTATAGGGTGATTTTGATCGACACCACCGCGGGGTCTTCCGCCGCCTGGCGGATCATCTCCAGGAAGGGGGATACGCTGTCGAAAGGGTAAGAGAAGAGTATGTCCTGCTTCTGCGCCAGCTTCATCAGATTGATTTTCTTATCGTTGGGAAAGCTCTCGGCGGGTACGTGAGGGGGGCTCGCCAGGGCCTTCACCGCTCTGGCGCCAAGTCTCTCGCCCAGGAGTTCTTCCAGGCCGAGGCAGTAGGAGAGATCCAGGGGGGAAGAGGTCAGAAAGACCTGCTTCTCCGCCAGGTTCAGTTTCCCGCAGAAAAACGCCCTCAGGGATTTTGAGGCTTCGTCCTGAAACTCCAGCCGCACCGGGGCAAGCCTCTGGCGCTTCTTGATCAGGTTCTTCATGTATTGGCGGTAATCCACATCCTCGTCCACCACGCTGTCTTCCTCCGTATTGATATCGGCGTTCCGCGTGACAGCCAGTATAGTCCTCTCCATGACATTGAAGGGGGCGAAAGCGATGTGGGCGAAATGGCGGATGAGGTCCTCCAGCAATACATACCGGCAGCCGTCCCCGGGAAAGAAGAGCCTGTCCGGGTCGTCCGGCACCGCGAGCAAGCCGTACAAAGGCGTATTCTTCCGCTCCAGGGTGACGGCGATGTGGGGCTGCTTATTGTCGATATGGGGGAAGGGGTGGTGGCTGTCGATGATTTGCGGGGAAAGGAGGGGCAGTATGTCCCAGCGGAAGTATTTTTCCGCCCGTTTCATCTCGGCGGCGTCAAGCTCGCCCATCCGCGCATAGTGGACGCCCCGGCTGCCCAGGTCGCCCATGACCGACGCAAAGGCCCGGTCCTTCAAAGCATACAGCGGGGTTATCTGCTGGAAGATCGCGTTCAGCTGCTCTTCGGCGGACATCCCTGTTTTGTTGTCGTAGTAGCCCGGCGCGAAAAGCATAAAGTCCGTCAGGCTGCCCACCCTGATCATGAAAAACTCATCCAGGTTGCTATTGAATATCGCGATAAATTTTAATCGCTCCAAGGGCAGGTACGCGCTGAAGTTGGCTTCCTCCAACACTCTTTCGTTGAACTTCAGCCAGGAGAGCTCGCGGTTCTGTATGCATTCGCCTACTTCGGGGATGCCTTGTTTTTTATTCGACGAAATGCTTGCCATTTGTCATCAACACCCTGTCGACCAGATACCCTTCCCGCACGCCGAATTTGCTGACGGCGACGGTCTCGCACCCGAATTTCCGGATCACCTGCTGCAGGATGGCGAAGCCGGTGGCGATGGTCATCAGCCGTTCGGGGATGGTCTGGTAAATTTTCAAGTAAATACTGTCGTCTTCTTTTCTCAGTAAATCGGCGATTTCTTTCACGTGGGAAGCGCTGAACTCCTGGGACCCCGGGGGGGCGCCGCACAGGCTGCGAGCGAGCTTTAAAGCGGCCCGCATGGTGCCGCCGGAGCCCAGCATGAGCGGGTACCGGCTGTCCGGCTCCCAGCCGAGGGCGGACAAGTGCTCTTTGATAGCCGCACGTATCTGCTTATCCTCCTGCTCCGTAGGTATGATCCTTTTGACATAGTTGACGGAGAGGTTCAGGCACCCTATGGGCATACTGGCCAGCTTCACCGGCTCATAGTTTTCGATGAGGGCAAGCTCGGTGCTTGCCCCGCCGATGTCGATCATGAGCCCGCTTTTGAAGCTGATGTACTTCGCAGCCCCCGCGAACCCCAGGGCGGCTTCCTCCTCGCCTTCCAGCACATACGGGACCAGCAAGGTCTCCCTGGCGATGGTCTCCACGGCGTCCTCCCGGTTGCGGATATTCCTGAGGGACGCGGCGGCAAAGAGATACGTGTCGGAGGGGCCGGCGAATCTGGCTGCGAGCTTCTTGATGACATTAAGCACGTCGCAAGCCTTGAGGACGCCTGCTTCACTGAGCCTGCCGCCGGATACGTACCCGGCAAGCCCCGCGACCTCTTTGTGGCTGAAAACTTTTGAGATCTCGTTGTTTTTATGCTCATAAACAGACAATCTGACGGAGTTGGAGCCTAAGTCGATGACAGCGTAAGCCATGAACTGTAACGATCCTTTCAAGAATTCCTCTCATAATTATATAAAACTGGCAAAATTGTTCAAGGGTTCTGTAGAATAATATGTGTATTATCTGTGTAAAATCTGTGTAAATTTGCGCTATACTTTTGTTTCAGCGCGCCCCTAGCAACTGCTTAGCTGCCTCTTTGGGCGAAATCGCCCAAAGCCGACAACTAAACCCGTTACTCTTTCCCCCTGCCCTCCGGACGCTTCCGCCGCCAAGCCGCGCCGATGGGGGTGCCGGACCGATAGCCGTTTTTCATGATGGGGCGCCGGTGATGATGAGAAGAGCGCCTAAATGGTTGTGCCGCGGGCTCACGGCAGATAGTCTTCGATGAGGTCTCTGAGGTGGACCGGCGCCGCGCCGTGGTTGTTTAGACGGTTGACTAATTCCTCGACGAAGGAGGAGCGGGTGGATATGTTGGGAATGGTATGACCCTTCGCCCGAACCCGGCCGGCATCCGTCGCGCCGGCGCCGCAGCTTACGCCGTATGCCGCTATCATTCCACTGTCTTCAACATATTCGTGTGTTTCGATCATCTGATACATGACCCTTGATTGTTCTGGCATGTTGTTTCCTCCCGATTGATTTTATAGGGGTGTTTGGGATGGGCGGGGGAAGAAGCGGGGGGATACCGGAGCCCCAGCCGGCCGGCGGCGCCGGCGCCGGAGCGAGTCAACCCGGGCGGCTTAGCGTTGTGTATATAAGAGCGGCAGCCTTCGGATAAAGCCGATAAAGAGTAGGAAAAAAATATTTTTGGCGGGCGGCGACTTTTCCCCCGTCGAAACGCTCTTATAAAAATAGGGGTGGAAATAAAAAAATACGAAATGAGCAAAATGAAAAAAATGTGAAAATAATGCTTGCATAATATAAATTAAAGTGTATAATTATGAAATCCGGAAGAAGAATCGATACGGAAGGAGAGCGAGAGAAGTGAAAATCAATGTGCTGGAAAACCAAGGCGTGACAGCTCCGAATGGCTTTTCCGCAGGGTCGGCCATGGCAGGGGTAAAGACGCCGGGCAGATACGACCTGACGATTGTTTATTCAACCGTGCCCGCTACGATGGCTGCGGTGTTTACGGAAAATATTGTCCGGGCCGCGCCGGTGACGGTAAGCCAGGCACACCTGAAGGCAAATCAGGGAAGAGGGCGCGCCGTGGTATTTAACAGCGGCTGCGCCAACGCCTGTACGGGAGACAAGGGGGCGGCGGACGCCGCGCAAATGACGCAAACGGCAGCGGAAGCCCTTGGCTGCTCCGGTGAAGAAGTCCTGGTGGCGTCTACCGGGGTGATCGGCGCCTACCTGCCTATGGACAAGATACTGGCAGGGATCGGAGCCGCAGCCGCGGCAATGGACGAAAAGGGCGGCGGTACGGCTGCCCGGGCGATCATGACCACGGATCTCATACCGAAGGAGATCGCCATCGAGCTGGAGGCGGGGGGAAAGACCGTCACCATTGGCGCTATGGCTAAGGGCTCGGGGATGATCCATCCTAATATGGCTACTCTGCTGGCCATGGTGACTACGGATTGCGCCATCGAAGCGGGACTTCTGCGGGAAGCCCTGGGGGAAGCCTGTGACGCCACATTCAATATGGTCACGGTGGACGGCGATACCAGCACCAACGACAGCTTGTTTGTCATAGCGAACGGGGCGGCGGGAAACGAAGTGCTGCGCGGCAGCGCCGACGCCGGTTATCGTGAGTTTGTGGAAGGGCTGACCTATGTATGCAAGCACCTTGCGCAGCTGATCGCGAGGGACGGCGAAGGGGCGACGAAGTACATCGAGATGAAAGTGGAGGGCGCGAAGTCCCGCCAGGACGCCCGCCTGGCCGCGAAAGCCGTCGTGGGCTCGTCCCTGGTCAAAGCGGCGATATATGGCAAAGACGCCAACTGGGGCCGCATCCTGTGCGCCATGGGGTACTCGGGGGCGGATTTCGACCCAGACGCGGTGGATCTGTATATCGGCGACGTGCAGATGATGGATAAGGGAAAAGCGCTGATATTCGACGAGGCGGCGGCGCTGGTGTGGCTGGAGAAAGACGAGGTCCGGATACTGGCGAAGCTGAACGGGGGCGAGGGGGAAGCAACGGCCTGGGGCTGCGACCTTACGCATGAGTATGTAACGATCAACGGCAGCTACAGAAGCTGACGCGTCTTTTTTGTTTCTGGCGACGGCCGCTTCCTCAGTCTACTCGATCATGTACCGTCAGAAGTACACTCCCTCGTGACTTTCGTCGCTTGCCTTGCCAGAAACAAAAAATCCAGCGTCACTGGATGCTTATCACTTCTGGCGGCGGCCGCTTCCTCAGGTCGTGGTTGCCGCTGCTGTTTGGCTGGCGACTTTGGACGCCGTCGTCTCAAATCACTCGGTAATCAACAAAGTGAGCCGTAAAACAAACACGATGTTTGTTTAGGCGGAGCACGACAGGAGGTCGTGTCGAAGCCGTTAGGCTTTTTCCCTGGGTAAACGAGCTGATTTGCAGACGGCGGCCAGGGAGACAGCCAAACGGCAGCGGCAACCACTACGGATAAGGAGATGCTCTATCATGTTGACACCAATGGAAAAAGCGGATATCTTGACAGAAGCCCTGCCCTACATACAGGCCTTCTACGGAAAAATCGTCGTCGTCAAGTACGGCGGCAACGCCATGACCGACCCGGCGCTGGAGGAGATGGTGCTCAAGGACGTCATCCTGATGAAGCTCATCGGGATGAAACCCGTGCTGGTCCATGGCGGCGGCCCCATGATCGACCACTGGCTGGAGAGGCTGGACATCAAGGCGGAGTTCATCGACGGCTTGCGGGTCACGGACAAACCCACCATGGAGGTCGTAGAGATGGTGCTGGCTGGCAAAGTGAATAAAGAAGTGGTGAGCCGCATACAGAAGCTGGGCGGTAAAGCCGTGGGCCTGTGCGGCAAGGACGCGGGCATGGTCAGGGCCCGACGAGTGACGCAGCCCCGGGACTTGGGCCTGGTGGGGGAAGTCACCGGCGTGGATACTTCGCTGATCCTGACCCTCATCGAGAAGGACTTCATCCCGGTGGTGTCGTCCGTGGGGGCGGGCGAAGACGGGGAAAGCCTGAATATCAACGCGGATACGGTAGCCTCCGCCCTGGGGGGCGCTCTCAAGGCGCATAAACTGGTGCTGCTCACCGATGTGGAAGGCATCTTCCTGGGGGATGGCGAAAGCAGGAAACTGGCTTCCCAGCTATTTGCCAAGGATATCCCAGGCCTTATCGCGGGAGGGGAGCTCACCGGCGGCATGATACCGAAAGCCCAAGGGTGCATGGAAGCGGTAGCCAGCGGCGTGGAGAACGTCCATATCATCGACGGGCGCAAGCCCCACGCGCTCCTGTTGGAAGTATTTACAAATGAAGGGATAGGCACCTGGGTCAGGTGAACCTTGTGAAACGATACAAAAACAAGCCGGAAAGGATGAGTAAGAAAATGAATAATCAAACGATGATCAATATGGGGCAGGAATATGTAATGAACACTTATGGCCGCTTCCCCATGGGCTTAGTGAAGGGGCAGGGCGCCAAAGTCTGGGACGGGGACGGGCAGGAGTACATCGACCTGGTCGCCGGGATAGCGGTCAACAACGTGGGCCACTGCCATCCGGAAGTGGTCAAGGCGCTGGCGGAGCAGGCGGGGACGCTGATCCATTGCTCCAACCTCTACTGGAACGAAAACCAGATCAAACTGGCGAAGGCTATCGTCGACAACAGTTGCGCGGAGAAGGTTTTCTTCTGCAACAGCGGCGCGGAAGCCAACGAAGGCGCCCTGAAGCTGGCCCGGCGCTGGGCGAGCCGGCAGGGCAAGCCGGAGAAGGTCCAGGTGATCACCGCATTGAACTCCTTCCATGGCCGGACCTTGGGGGCGCTTTCCGCCACCGGGCAGACGGTGTACCAGAGCGGCTTCGGGCCCATGCTGCCACAGCTGACCCATGTAGCCTACAATGACCTTGACGCGCTAAAGGCGGCGGCGAGCGATAAGACCTGCGCGGTACTGATCGAGACTCTGCAGGGGGAGGGCGGGATCATCCCCCTGGATCCCGCGTATCTGGAAGGCCTGCTGAAGCTCAGGGAGCAGTACGGCTTCCTGCTGATGATCGACGAGGTGCAGACAGGCATGGGCCGGACGGGTAAGATGTTTGGCTACCAGCACTTTGGGTTCGAGCCCGACGTCTTTACCCTGGCGAAAGCCCTGGGGGGCGGCATGCCCATCGGCGCGTTGTGCGCTCGGGGCGAGGCGGCCCAGGCCCTGCAGCCCGGAGAGCACGCTTCCACCTTCGGCGGCGGCCCCCTGGTCACGGCGGCGGCCCTGGCGTCCTTCTCGGTCATCACCGGCGAGAAGCTGGCGGATCAAGCCGCGGAAAAAGGACGGTACATCATGGACGCGGTGAAAAGCTGGCCGGGCATGACGGGCTTGATCAAGGAAGTCCGGGGCCAGGGGCTGATGATCGGGATCGAGCTCATCCCCGAGGGGCTGGGGGCGAAGATCGTGGAGGACTGCAGGCAAAAAGGGCTGCTCATCAACTGCATCCACGGCATGGTCCTGCGTATGGTGCCGCCCCTGGTGATCGCTAAAGAAGAAATCGACCGGGCCCTGCAGATACTGCAGGACGTGCTTCTCAGCATATGAAGCCGCCGGGTAGGAGCAAGCCCGGCATAGGGGCTGTGACTGCCAAAGCGGCATTGCGGCGTAGTTGGCTAAGACACGAAGTAGGCGTACGGACGTAGGCATAGAAAAATCATGGACGATTTTTCAGGCGGAGGCCGACACGAAGTCGGCTCGACGCCGGTATGTCGGCGTAAACCCTGGTATTAAGGTGTTTCCACGAAACAAATAGCAGCCGCTGGGCAGTCATAGCCCCTATGCCGGGCTTGCGTGATTCCCGTGATGTGGTATAGTAGTAATACATTTTAAAATGGGGGAATAATTATGGATACGCCACTTAAGGGCAGGGATTATCTGTCGCTGACGGATTTTAGCCCTTCGGAATTTCAATACCTGATCGACCTGGCAGTGGAGCTGAAAAAAAAGCAGAAAGCAGGCGAGCCCCACGCCCTTCATCAGGGCAAGACCCTGGCGATGATTTTTCAGAAGGCGTCGACCCGGACCCGGGTGTCCTTCGAGGTCGCCATGTACCACCTGGGCGGCTTGGGCTTGTTCCTATCGGCAAACGATCTGCAGATCGGCAGGGGGGAGCCCATACAGGATACGGCCAGGATACTGGCCTCCTACTGCGAAGGTATACTGATCCGGACATTTAGCCACCAAGAGGTACTCGAACTGGCGAAATACTCCGACAAACCGGTGATCAACGGCTTGACCGACGACGAGCATCCCACCCAGGCTTTGGCGGACTTGATGACGGTCTATGAAGAATTTGGCGGGCTGAAGGGTAAGCGCCTGGCTTTCATCGGCGATGGAAACAATGTGGCTGTGAGCCTGATGCACGCCTGTGCCTTGGCGGGGATGGAGATCGCCCTCGCCTGCCCGGAGAACTACCGCCCCGGAGACAAAGCCATAAAGGAATTCGAGCAAATGAAGCAGCCGGGGGCGAACCTGACCATCGTAGACGACCCGAAAGCCGCGGCGGCGGGAGCAGACGTCCTATACACAGACGTCTGGGCAAGCATGGGGCAGGAGCAGGAATCCAGGGCCAGGCTGGAAGCGCTCAAAGGATACCAGATCGACGCCGCTCTGCTCAGGCTGGCAAAACCGGAGGCCATCGTGATGCACTGCCTGCCGGCCCACCGGGGGGAGGAGATCACGGACGAAGTGATGGAATGCGCCCGGTCCAGGATATTTCAAGAAGGGGAAAACAGGATGCACGCCCATAAGGCCATCCTTGCCGCCGTACTATAGCGCGCCGTGTTGTCAAATAAAGATGTATCACTCAAAGGAGGAAAAAAATGTCAAACACATCAAAACGAAAAATCATCATCATCGGGGCTGCCGGGAGGGACTTCCACAACTTCAATACATTCTACCGCGGCAATGAAGCTTACGACGTCGTAGCCTTCACCGCAGCGCAGATACCGGATATAGCCGGCAGGAAGTACCCCGCCGCCCTGGCCGGAAGCCTGTACCCCGACGGGATACCCATCTATGCCCAGGACGACCTGGAAAAACTCATCAAAGAACTTGGCGCCGACGAATGCGTATTCTCCTACAGTGACGTCTCCTACGCTACGGTTATGGGGATAAGCGCCAGGGTCAACGCCGCGGGCGCGGATTTTACCCTAATGGGCTATAAGAACACCATGCTCAAGAGCACCAAGCCCGTGGTGGCGGTAGGCGCCATCCGCACAGGTTGCGGCAAGAGCCAGACCTCCCGGCGCATCGCCGAAGCGCTCATGGCGAAAGGGCTGAAAGTCATCGCCATCCGCCATCCCATGCCCTACGGAGACCTGGTCGCCCAGAAGGTGCAGCGTTTCGCTACGATCGAAGACCTGGCCACCCATCAATGTACCATCGAAGAGATGGAAGAATACGAACCCCATATCGCCCGGGGCAACGTGATTTACGCCGGCGTGGATTATGAGGCGATCCTGCGGGCGGCGGAAAACGACCCGGCGGGCTGCGACGTGATCCTGTGGGACGGCGGGAACAACGACTTCCCCTTCTATAAGCCCGACCTGATGGTCACGGTGGTGGATCCGCATAGGCCGGGGCACGAGCTTTCCTACTATCCCGGCGAGGTCACGCTGCGTATAGCCGACGTCGTGGTGATCAATAAGATCGACAGCGCCGACTTCGACGACATCCAGACCGTCCGGAGCAATATCGCAAAGGTCAATCCCGGCGCGGTAGTCGTAGACGCCGCTTCCACCCTCGAAGTGGACAAACCGGAAGTGATACGGGGCAAGCGGGTGCTAGTCGTGGAGGACGGCCCGACCCTGACCCACGGCGAGATGAAGATCGGCGCCGGCATTGTAGCCGCCAGGCGCTTCGGCGCCGCGGATATCGTCGACCCCAGGCCTTATGTGGTGGGGAAGCTGGCTGAGACATTCCAGATATATCCGAACATCGGGAAGCTCTTGCCCGCCATGGGGTACGGACAGCAGCAGATAGACGACCTTTCTGCCACCATCGACCGCACAGACTGCGATTCTGTAGTCATCGCCACGCCCATCGACCTGGAGCGCATCGTCAAGATCAGCAAGCCCTGTACCCGGGTCACATACAACCTGCAGGAGATCGGGCGGCCGGACATGGACGACGTGTTGGAAGACTTCATCGCGAAAATCAAGAAATGAGGAAAAAACACCGGGCCGGGGGTTTACATAACCGCCTTTGCTATGTAGAATGAAGAAGCGAAAAATAAGCACGTTAAGGAGGGAGAATAGTGGATCCAGGATCAAGCGATTTATGCATAAAAACGGACGCCGATGATGACCCGTGCATACGGACGTATCCTACGGACCTCACTTATCCCTCCTTTGCGTCACGGATAAGGGATAAGTAAGCCGGGCCGTGCGCCTTGAGGAGCTATGTGTAGCCGCCGGGGCGCCGGGGTTTGTTTGCTGGTGATAATCGGACCGTAAAGCAGATGCCGCGCGCGTTGGACTTAAACAACGCCGGCGTCTGTTCTTTACGGTTAAGTAGCTTGTGGCCGACGCCACATTCTGCTTACCCCGTTTTTATACCTCACACTTCACGGAGGGAGGGATAAGAATGGATGAGAAGGAATTGGACGAATTAATGGTTGAATTATCGGCTTTGTTGGAGGGGAAAGACTTCCGCCAGCTGAAGGACAGGTTGTGCGACTTGAATCCCGCCGACGCCGCCGAGTTCCTGGAAACCTTGCCGGACAAGGAAATGCTCATGGTATTCCGCACCCTGCACAAAGATATGGGGGCGGATGTATTCTCCTACCTGCCTGCGGAAGCCCAGGAAAAGCTGCTCACCACCATGACGGACAAGGAAGCCTCCGCCATCCTGGACGATATGTTTGTGGACGACGCGGTGGACGCCCTGGACGAGCTGCCGGCAAATGTCGTAGAAAAGCTCCTGCGGTTTACCACGCCGGAGACCCGGCGTACGATCAATTTGTTTCTGCACTACCCGGATGATTCCGCGGGCAGCATCATGACCACGGAGTTTGTCCGCCTCAAGAAAGAGTGGACTGTAGACCAGGCGTTCCAGCGGATCCGGCAGGTAGGCCTGGACAGCGAAATGGTTTATACCTGCTATGTCACCGATGCCAACCGCAACCTGGAAGGGGTCGTCACCGTTCGAAAGTTGTTTCTGACCAGCCTGGATACCCTGATCGGGGACGTCATGGAGACGGAAGTCATCTATGCCCATACCACGGACGACCAGGTGGAGGTCGCGCAACTGATCAGTAAATATGACTTTATCTCACTGCCGGTGGTGGATCAGGAAAACCGCCTGGTGGGGATCGTCACCGTGGACGATATCATCGACGTCATCCAGGAAGAGAATACCGAGGACTTTGAGAAAATGGCGGCAATGAGGCCGTCACAGAAGGTTTACCTGAAGACCGGAGTCTTTGAGATGGCCAGGAATCGCGTGCCCTGGCTGTTGATCCTGATGGTCTCAGCTACGGTGACCGGGAGGATACTGGGGAGCTTCGAGGAATCCATATCCCTGCTGCCCGTGCTGGTTACCTTTATCCCCATGCTGATGGACACGGGGGGGAACTCCGGCGCCCAGAGCTCGACCATGATCATCCGGGGCATGGCTTTGGGGGAAATCGAAAACAGGGACGTTGGGAAAGTCCTGTGGAAAGAAATCCGGGTAGCCATGTTGTGCGGCTTGACGCTGGCTGCCGTAAACTGCCTCCGGCTGATTATTTTCAACCGCGGCCTGAGCTTGTTGGTGATTTTCGTCGTCTGCATGAGCCTGGTCATCGCGGTGATGATCGCGAAGACCATCGGCGCGCTGCTGCCCATCGCGGCGAAGAAGCTGGGGGGCGACCCAGCCATCATGGCCTCGCCTATGATCACGACCATCGTGGACGCCTGTACCCTATTTGTGTACTTCAACCTGGCCAGGCAGATCCTGAGTTTTTAGCAGCGCCTGACGCGACGCGCCCCTTCGGCCGGCGTCCGGGCGCGAAGGAGTATCGCTTTGAGAATCATCGTGACCGCGCCTTCAGGCGTCGAAGGCTTATTACGCAAAGAAATGAACCGCCTTGGTTATGCCGACGGACTGACGGCAGGCAAAGGCGGCGTTTCCTTTGAGGGAAGCGCCCTGGATGTGGCGCGCTGCAATGTGCTGATCAGGCAGGGCGAGCGGGTGATGGTGGAGCTGGGGAGCTTCCCCGCCGCGACCTTCGAGGAATTATTTCAAGGGACGAAAGCTCTGCCCTGGGAAGAATGGCTGGGGGAGGCGGCCGCCTTCCCCGTAGCCGGGAGGTCGGTGAGATCGGCGCTTTTCAGCGTGTCCGATTGCCAGGCTATCGTGAAGAAAGCCATCGTAGAGCGGCTAAAGGGGAAGTATAAGAAAACGACCTGGTTCCCGGAGACGGGGCCGGTATACCAGGTGGAGTTCCGCATCACCAACGATGTGGCCAGCATCATGCTGGATACCTCCGGGGACGGGCTGCACAAACGGGGCTGGCGGAAGCTGGGCTCCCAGGCGCCGCTAAAGGAAACCATCGCCGCGGTCATGCTGACCTTAAGCAACTGGCGCCCGGAGCAGGTATTGGTGGACCCCATGTGCGGAACCGGGACGATACTCATCGAAGGGGCGCTGAAGGCCCTGGGCGCGGCGCCCGGGCTCAACCGCGGCTTCGCCGGCGAGAAGTGGCCCCAGGTACCGGCGGAGGTGTGGAAGCAGGCGCGGGAAGAAGGGGCGCAGACGGCGGCGGACAGGCAACGGGAGCGAGGGGCGGCCCTGGCGGATATGCGGCTGGAAGGCTACGACGTCGACGGGGACGCTTTGTCCATGGCGCGCTACCACGCCAGGCTGGCGGGGGTGGAGAAGTATATCCACTTCCAGCAGCGGGACGTGAAGGACTTCCGCAGCCAGAAGAAGTACGGCGCGGTCATCACCAACCCCGCTTACGGCGAACGCCTGGGGGACGCGGGGCAGGCCGCGGCCCTCTACCGCGTCATGGGGCGGGCTTTCGCGCCCCTGGATACCTGGTCTTTCTATATCCTGACTTCCCATACCGGTTTCGAGGAAGCTTTCGGGCGCAAAGCCACGAAAAACACAAAGCTATACAACGGGAGGTTGGAGTGCCGGTTATATCAGTACCACGGCCCCCGCCCGGCTACTACTGTTCAGGGGGTCAGGAGCCCAAAGCACGGCGATTTGTAAGCGATGGATTGAACAGCTTCGTCTACCAGATAAGTAATCGCAGATTAGGCAAATCCGTGGGTGCGACATGGACGTCGCGCCAGACGGAACGCGACCAGGTTCTTCGAACCTCCAGTCCGCTAACCGAAGCGCACAAAGGCGCGTAACGTTCGTCGCGTTGTAGTCGTCAGGATTTGTATCGAACGATTGCTATATCTGGCTGAAGCTGTGAACTATCGCGGCAAATAGGCGCGCTTTAGGCTCCTGACCGTATTGATTTGCCACTTTCGGCGGTCTGTGATATATTAACCTGGATTAATCGCGAAGGGGAACGACATGGACAATTACGCCGACGATAAAATCCATATTCTGCCATTGCTGCCTCTGCGGGGGACAGTGGTATTTCCCAGTATGCTGACCCATTTGGACATCGGCAGGGAGAAGTCCATCAAAGCCATGGAAGCGGCGACGATGATGGGGAACCATTTGCTCCTACTGGCCCAGAAGGACGGGGAGATGGATAGCCCGGGGGAAGACGACCTCTACCACATCGGCACAGTGGCGGAGATCAAGCAGATGCTGAAGCTGCCCGGAGGTACGGTACGGGTGCTGGTGGAGGGCGTCGCCAGGGCTAAGCTGGATGAGCTCACAGGGCGGCAGGACTACATGGAAGCCAGGTTCGCCTACCTGCCGGAGACCACGGAAGAGAGCCTGACCTTGGAAGCGGCGGTCAGGACGCTCACCGAGCAGTTTGAGCGATACGTGCGCCTCAGCAAGAAGGTCGCCCCCGAGTCCGTCACTGCCATCACCTCCATCGACGAGCCCGGCAGGCTCTGCGACTTCGTATCCTCCCATGTCAACCTGAAGCTCCTGGAGCGGCAGAAGATACTGGAGATACTGTCCATCAGCGACCGAGTCCACTTCCTCACGGAGATACTGGGCAGGGAGCTGGAGATACTGGACATCGAGCGGAAGATCAACGCCCAGGTCAGGCAGCAGATGGATAAGAACCAGAAGGAATACTACTTGCGGGAGCAGGTCAAAGCCATCCAAAAGGAGCTGGGGGAGAAGGAAGACAGGACGGCGGAGGTAGACGACTACCGCGCGCGGCTGGAGGAGTCCGGCATGCCGGAAGAAGGGCTTGAGAAAGCCATGAAAGAAGTCAGTCGGCTGGAGAAGATGCCCCCCATGATGGCCGAGGCTATGGTCATCCGCAATTATCTGGATTGGCTGCTGATGGTGCCCTGGAAGGAAGAGACAGAGGATAATCTGGATATCAACCTGGCGGAAGAAGTACTGGAGGAAGACCACTTCGCCCTGGAGAAGCCGAAGGAGCGGATACTGGAGTACCTGGCCGTCCGCAAGCTGACCAACACCATCAAGGGACCTATCCTATGCCTGGTAGGGCCCCCCGGCGTGGGGAAGACGTCCCTGGCGAAATCCGTCGCCAGGGCCCTGGGCAGAAAATTTGTCCGCATGTCCCTGGGCGGGGTGCGGGACGAGGCCGAGATACGGGGCCACCGCAGGACTTATGTGGGCGCCCTGCCCGGTCGGATCATACAGGGGCTGCGCACCGCGGGCACGAAGAACCCTGTTTTCCTGCTGGATGAAGTAGACAAGATGAGCGTGGACTTCCGGGGAGATCCGTCTTCAGCCCTGCTTGAGGTGCTGGATCCGGAGCAGAACTCCACATTCAGCGACCACTACATCGAGATACCGGTGGATCTGTCCAAAGTATTATTCATCGTCACAGCGAATGTGTCGTACAATATCCCCGCCCCCCTCCTGGACCGCATGGAGCTGATCACCTTGCCCGGTTACACAGAGTGGGAAAAACTGGAGATCGCAAAGAGGTTCCTGGTACCTAAACAGATGAAGGAAAACGGCTTGGCTAAAAGCCAGATGAAAATCGCCCCAAAGGAACTGAAGACCATCATCGAGAGCTATACCCGGGAAGCCGGTATACGAAACCTGGAGCGGGAGATCGCCCGGGTATGCCGGAAATCCGCCCGCCAGGTCGCCGACGGCACAAAAACGACCGTAGCCGTAGGCAGCAGGCTGCTACGGGAGTACCTGGGCATACCCAGATACAGGCACCGGGGCTCTCAGGAGGGCAACCTTCTGGGCTCCGCAAACGGCCTGGCATGGACGGAGGTGGGGGGCGAGGTGCTCCACATCGAAGTCAGCCTGATGAAAGGCTCGGGCAACCTCATCCTTACCGGCAAGCTGGGGGACGTGATGAAGGAGTCGGCCCAAGCCGGCTACAGCTTCATTCGTTCCAGGACGGAGAAGCTGGGGATAGACGAGGCCTTCTATAAAGAAATGGACGTGCATATCCATATCCCCGAGGGGGCCATCCCTAAGGACGGGCCGTCCGCGGGCATCACCATGGCCACGGCTATGGCCTCCGCCTTATCCGGGAAGTACGTCTATGCCGACATCGCCATGACCGGCGAGATCACCCTGCGGGGGCGGGTACTGCCCGTGGGCGGGGTCAAGGAGAAGATACTCGCCGCCCACCGCGCCGGTTGCAAGATCATCATCCTGCCCGGGGAAAACGAAAAGGACCTGGAGGACATACCGGATAATGTCCGTCAGGCGCTGCGCTTCGAGATGGTGGAGACTATGGACGAGGTCCTGGCAAAAGCCCTGGTGAAAGGATGATCATCCGCAAGGCGGAGATCTATGCCACCGCGGTGGGGCCGACTCAGTATCCCGCCGGGGGGCAGCCGGAGATCGCCCTGGCGGGCAGGTCCAACGTAGGCAAGTCTTCGCTCATCAATACGTTTATCAACAGAAAAAACCTGGCCCGCACCAGCAGTACGCCGGGGAAGACCAGGACGATCAATTTCTATGAGGTCAACGACGAATGGTTTTTCGTGGATCTGCCGGGTTACGGTTACGCCAAGGCTTCCAAGGAAGATAGGGCGCGGTGGGGCAGGTTCATCGAGACCTATCTCACCGGCCGCCGGGAGCTGGCGGGCATGATACAGCTGGTGGATATGCGCCATCCCCCCATGGATTCCGACAAGACGATGGCGGAATGGCTGCTGCACTACAAGATACCTCTGCTTGTGGTGGGCACGAAAGCGGATAAGCTGTCCCGCGGGCAATGGGCGGGGCAGGTGAGGCAGATACGCAGGGAGCTGTCATTAGCGGAGCAGACGCCGGTGATCGCGTTCTCCGCCGTGACCGGCATGGGCAAGGAGGAACTGGGCGCCTGGCTGGAAGAGCGGCTGGGAGCGTGACATAGGGGACACAGAGGGGACGGTTCTTCTGTGTCACTAAAGCGCACAAAAGTGACACAGAAGAACCGTCCCCTCTGCGTCCCTACTCGTCGTCTTGCTCGGCGGGGGCGCCGGACTTCCTGATGGTGACGATCCGTAGAATGGACGCCACGATGCCCAGCAGGCATATGCCGGAGGCGATGAAAAACGCGTTGCGCATCCCGAACATGAACGCGTCCTCCTGGCCGCTTCCCCGCACATACCCGACCACGTGGTAGCCAAGCTTCCGGCTCATCCCGCCGTAGAGGATGGCGGTGGTAAAGGCGATGCCCAGGGTAGAGCCGATATTGCGGATACTCATGCTCGCCGAGCCGCCGATGCCCAGCTTATCCCGGGGCACGCTGGACATGATCAAAGTATTGTTTGGCGCCTGGAAGAGAGCGGTGCCGAAATTGATGATGCAGAAATACACCACCATGGATATGACATAGGACTCCTTGGTCAGGGTGGTCATCAGCAGAAGCCCGACCAGGTTGACGGTCTGGCCGATGATCGCCAGCTTCTCGCCGCCCACCCTGTCGGTGAGAAAGCCGCTCACCGGGGTGATCATCAGCACGATGATGGGCGATATGGACATATACAAGCCAGCGATCTCCGGCGGCGTGCCCAGTACGCCCTGCATATAAAAGGGGATGATGATGCCCCGGAAGGAGTTCGTGAAGGACAGGATAAACGCGGTGAGTATGCTCACCGAGTAGATGGGGTTCTTAAAGATGCCCAGATCCAGCAGGGGCATCGCTTTTCTGCGCTGCAGCCGGAAAAACGCGGTGAAGGAGAAGACGGACAAGGCCAGCCCCGATAGGATAAATACGCTGGTATATCCGGCGGTATAACCTTCCTGAAGGGAGTAGAGCAGGGGGACGACTGCCGCTATGTAGAGAAGGGCCCCCGGATAATCCATTTTCTCCTTATGCTCGGGGGTATCCTTGGGGAAAAACTTAAAGCCGAGGAGCAGCGCCACCACGGCGATGGGCACCTTGAGCAGGAAGATATAGTGCCAGTCCATATAAGCGACGATGATACCTCCCAGAGTAGGCCCGGCCAGGGTACCCAGGGATATGGCGCCGCCGTAGATGCCCAGCGCCCTTCCGCGCTGGTGCTGGGGAAATACCATCGTGATGATGCCCTGGCTGTTTGCCATGGTGCAGCTGGCGCCTATGGCCTGTATGATGCGGGCTACGACCAGCATTGCCAGGGAATTCGTGAAGCCGCTCACCAGCGTACTCAACGCGTAGATGGCGATGCCGATGAGATAAAACCTCGTCTTGCCGATGATGTCGCCAAACCTGCCGAAGAACAGGACCGTGGTGGATGTGGTGATGGAATACGCGCTGATGGCCCAGATGATGGAGCTGGAGGCGACCCCGAGGTCGCTGCTGATCGTAGGCAGGGCGATATGGAGCATGCTCCCGTCCAGGCCGTCCATGATCATCTTGATCACGATGACCGTGAGCACCAGCCATTTGCCTTTATCCTTAGCGCTTGCCGTGTTTGTTTCCGCGTTCGCCCCCTCCTTTTTCCCACACGATTTTTCACAACAGGATAATCCTATCATTATTTCCGGAATAGCACAATAAATTTTGCTATACAATTATATAGCGATGGGGTATAATTCTTTTCATTCCGATATCAAATAAAAAGAGGAGGTCCGCGTGAAATGAAAAGAAGAATCCTGTCCGTAATACTGGTTATCGTGATGGCTTTATCCCTGGCGGCGGGCGTCGGCGCCGCGCCTGCAGGCGCACCGGCGTATACCTGCGATGAAATCCTGGAGGGGAAGCTTTTAAAGCCGTTTACGCTGGCCGGCTCATTTAAAGACGGCGTGATCAACAATTACGAGGTAAACGAAAACGCCTCGGTCTATCTGTGGGACGGAGAAGGGGAGTCCTTTGAAGCGGCAGCCCTGTCCGCGGAGGTCATCGTGGGAAGCTTTGTGCAGCTATGGGACGTCTCCGGCGGCGGCAAGGCGGATGGTATACTGGCCGTGTCCTGGGAGGACAGCAAGGCTTACTGGGACGGCGGCAAACACTGGGACATGGAGGAGTTTGACGACGAAGGCGCGTTTTCCGCCGGGCAGCCCTGGCGCATCCCATTCGGGCAGAGGCTCTTGGAGGGTTATGGCGTCGGCGGGGCGCTGGAGGACTTTAGCAACATCGTGGATTACGCCGACCTTCAGGGCAGCACATACTGGCCCTTACACGATTACTACAAAGCCACTTCGAGCGATACCCTGACCATGCTGACCGGGTTTCGGACGACACAGCAGGCCACGGGCTGGGCTTGCGGGCCGACTTCCGCCGTGATGGTGCTGGATTGGTTTGGCCTCAGGGGCGACCTTAATGAGGAAGATCTGGCGGCGCTGCGCCAGAAGCCGGCCCAGGGCGGCGCGACGAATCTGCGGCAGATGATCAACATTTTCGAAGGTTTAAACGACCTTAGCAAAGCCGGAAAAGGCGAATGGGGCGAGTGGGAGATACTCTCCAGCTACGACATCGTGGAGGACTACGGCTTCGAAAGACCGGAAGGCGGGAAATACAACCTGATGTCCGCGGAGTACGTCATGGACGGCTCGCTGATCAAGGATATGTTGGCGGACGGCATACCGATACTCGTGGGCTGGAACAGTTTCGGCGGGCACTGGCAGGTGGTCATTGGCTACGACGATATGGGTACGGAAGACACAAAGGACGACGTCCTGATCCTTGCCGACCCCTACGACACCACAGACCACCGCAACGACGGGTACAACATACAGTCCCTGGAACGCCTGGTCTATGACTGGAGCGCGGGATTTGACCCGGACTTCCGCCACGGGATATTTGTCGCCGCGTGCCCGGTAGGTTGGCGCGAGACATATGAGCCGGTCATGGGCAAAGGGATCGCCGACTACAAAAAAGGCTATGACGGGGATGGCTCCGATGGGATGAAGCTGAGCTACGGGCGCACTGCCGCGGACATATCGAAGTACTATCCGGATACCCCCTGGCGGGGGGACAACGGCCTGGCAGGCGCGGCGACGGGCGGTTATGAACGGGAAACGGAAGTGTTCATCAATACGTCTCCCTATTATGCCCACTACGATTACTATAACTTGAAAAGTGGGGAAAGCGCGGTCAGCGGCGGGGAGCTGGTGATCCTGGAGGGCTTCAAGACCCAGCAGCAAACCACCGAGTGGACCTGCGGCCTCACCTCCGCCCTCATGGCGCTGGAGTGGTTTGGGGCAAACCCGGGGCAGCCTGGCTTGCTGGACATTTACAGCGACGCGGAGCTTGCCACCGTGGCTGACGCTTACGAGGATCTGGATGCGGATGACCTACGGGACGACAGGCTGACGGAGATCAACCTGGCCCGGCTCCGGGGAGAAGGCAGAGGCAACCCCGGCGCCACTACCCTGGACGACATGATGAATATATTCGACAATCTGAATGAAGACACAGGATACCTCAAGGCCCTTGCCGCCGCCAATGGTTGGGATACCATACATAAATGGGCTTATCTGACCACGGATGACCTTTCGGAAGAGAGCGAGGACGGCTTCATCCTTGGGGAAGACGGGGAGGAGCACTATCTGGCCGACGGCTTGGACGGCGACGGCTTGATCCCTTACTACCTGGGGCTTGGTTATCCCATCCTCATCGGCTGGGACGAGTGGGGCGGCCACTGGCAGGTGATCGTCGGCTACGACGACATGGGCACGACGGACACCCAGGACGACGTACTGATCCTGGCTGACCCCTACGATACCACAGACCAGAACCAGGACGGGTACTATCTGGAAGCCTTCGAGCGGCTGGTCTATGGCTGGGGCGCGCGCTTCGACGAGAGGGGCGAGCTGGTATTTATCATCCCCTATCTCACCGACACGGAGATACCCGTCGGCGCTTATGGGAGCGGCGGGGTCAAGGTCACCGTCGACGGCATAGCTCTTACCTTCGACGTGGCGCCGCGAAACCTAAGCGGCAGGATAGTCGTCCCCCTTCGCGCCATCTTTGAAGCGATGGGGGCGGAGATCGACTGGGACGAAGCCGGCCATACGGTGACGGCAGTGAAAGGCGATACGGTGGTCGTGCTGACCATCGGCGAAGCTTCCGCCATGGTAAACGGGGAAGCCGTTCTGCTGGACCAGCCGGGTTTGCTCTTGGAAGGCAGGACCCTGGCGCCGTTGCGCTTCGTGGCGGAAGCCTTCGGCGGGAGCGTGTACTGGGACGGCGCCGCCCAGACCGCGGCGATCACGATGTAAGCTCTACTCAAAAGTGATGGAAGCGTCTTGCGGGAGCGCGAGTTTACACTCGGCTTCCGCCGCTTTTATTATGCCCGCTATGGCCACGCAGCCGCAATGGGTGGGGAAGTGCTGGGACGCGTACTCGTACAGCGGCCCGGCGCCCGGCTTATTCAAGCACAGCTCGTAGCTGTCAAAGGTATCGCCCAGCTCCTCAAACATCTTTCTGACGCTTTCGCAGCCGGACTTAACGGTCAGGACGACTTCCTCGCCGTCGGCGCTGAGCGCTTCGGCGCTTGTCACAAAGCCGCATATGCCCTGGACGATCTTAACTTTTGTCATTGGATGAGCCTCCTCGTTATGTCGATGTGAATATCAGGCATGTAGATGCAAACGATCATGTTTCGGCGGCGGCGATTATCCTTCCCAGGCGTTGCATCTCCCGGGAGATCAGGACGATGGCGATGGCGGCGGCGGCAAAGTCGGCGATAGGGCCCGCGTACAAGACGCCTTCGATGCCGTAGAAGAGGGGGAGGATCAGCAGGAGCGGGATGAGGAATATCAACTGGCGCGTCAATGTGACAAACATGCCGATCTTTGCCCTGCCCGTGGCGGTGAAAAAGCCCCCCGTCAGCGGCTGAAGCCCGTTGGCAAAGGTCATGAACATGAAGATGCGCAGATATTTCGTGGCGAACTCATAGTACTCCGCCGTCCCCTGGCCGAAGATGCTGATGATGGGCCGAGGCAGGGTCTGAAACAAGGTGAAGAACAACACGGAGATCGTGGTGATGCAGATCATCGCGGTGACGAGGGTCTTTCTCACCCGGGCATAGTTTTTCGCGCCGTAATTAAAGCCGTATATGGGCTGGCAGCCCTGGCCGAAGCCGTAGCAGCAGGACGAATAGATGTAATTGATCTTCGATATAGCGCCCACCGCGCCCAGGGTGACGGTGCTGCCGTAGTAGGACAGGTCGCCGTAGAACCGCAGGGTGTTGTTCAGCACGATTTGCATAATGGTCATGGCGATCATATTGAAGAACCCGGCCATGCCCAGGGTACAGATCGTCCTGACGCTGGAAAGGACCGGCACAAGTATTCTTCTCGTGATGGTAGCGGTCCGCATCCCCCGGAGCAGATAAGCCAGCGCCAGAGCCGCCGTCAGCATCTGGCCCATGGTCGTCGCCCAGGCGATGCCTTTGATGCCCCAGCCGAACACAAACATGAAGACCGGGTCAAATATCAGGTTAAATACCGAGCCGGACATCAGGACGAACATCGTCCAGTTTGGGTTGCCGTCCGCCCGGATCAGCTGGCAGGCGACTACCGTGAAGATCTGAAAAGGGATGCCCAGCGCTATGATAAACGTATAGTCCGTAGCCAGCCCCATGATGTCGGCGCTTGCCCCGAAAGCCCGGAGAAGGGGGGACAGAAACAGGATGGAGATCAGGGAAAGGGCAGCCCCGGTGACGACGGACATGGTAAGCCCGGTCCCGGCGGCCTTCTCGGCGTCTTCCTGTAAGCCCGCGCCCAGGGAAAGGTTAAACTTGGTCGCCGCGCCGGAAGCGATCATATAGGACAGGGCGTTGGTCAGGGTATTTAACGGAAACGCAACGTTGGTGGCGGCGATGCCGGCGGTGCCGATACCATGCCCGATGAAAACCTGGTCGACGATGTTGTATATCGCGTTCACGATATTACTCAGTATAGCAGGCGTCGAGAATCGCAGTATCAGCTTGCCGATGCTTTGATAACCGAGAGGGTTGGCCTTGGTAGTTTCCATGCTTTGCTCCGTCCGCACGCACGCTGCCCCCGCTTCAGGGCGCGCGCTTTATTGTTCTCAGAATATCATGAATAAGTTGGCCCGACAACCGCTATTTATCGCCCTTCTCCATTTCCCGCTTGTGTAATGATGAATAATTCGGTATATTCTATACAGTGAATAAAGGAGCTGACTAATATGAACCTGATGCTGGACAACATTTCATACAGCTACCGCAACGCGGGCACTAAGGCGGTGAAAGACGCGAGCTGCGTCTTCGAGCCGGGGCTGCTTTACGCCATCATGGGCCCCAGCGGTTCCGGCAAATCCACGCTGCTGTCTATGCTGGCGGGCCTGGACCTGCCGTCCGAGGGCAATGTTTATTACGGTGACGAGAACCTGAAAGATATGGACCTTGACCGCTACCGCAGGGAAGACGTCTCTATGATATTTCAGGCTTTCCAGCTCTTCCCGCTGCTGACAGCCGTGGAGAACGTATGCGTCCCCATGGAGCTGAAAGGCGTCGACCCGAAGCAAGCCAAGCCCCAAGCCGAAGAGTACCTCGCCCGCGTGGGCATCTCCCCGGAGCAATTCAAACGCTTCCCCTCCAACCTGTCGGGGGGAGAGCAGCAGCGCGTAGCCATAGCGAGAAGCCTGGCGTCGGGGGCGCGGATCATCCTCGCCGACGAACCTACGGGGAACCTGGATGTGGAGAACTCCGAAAACATCATGGAGATACTTGGCTGGCTCGCCCGGGACGACGGATACTGCGTCATCGTCGTGACCCACGACATAGACGTGGCGGACAAGGCGGACGTGGTATACCGGATGACGGACGGGGTCATGACGCTGAAGGAATAAGGCGCTATGGGGAAGGCTCCCCCGCGGCCATAAAGAAATTGATGTTGGATGAATATGCCGCCGAAATATAGCGGATAATGAAATATAATCATGCGTTATTGCGTGAAAAAATATGTAAAATCGCTTGAAAAATACACGAAAGTAGCGTAAGCTGTATATGTAGAAATACGGGAGGTACTTCGCGTGGAGCGTAAAATCACTAAATATCTTAGGGAATGGAAGGATAGCCGATATCGTAAACCCCTTATTTTACAAGGCGCGCGGCAGACCGGTAAGACATATTCCATACTCGCTTTCGGGCGGGAAGAATACGCGAACGTCGCTTATCTCAATTTTGAAACTAACCCCGGCCTGGCCAGGACTTTTGACGAGAGCATCGAGCCTTCATATCTGATCCCTCTCCTTTCCCGTGTCAGCGGGCAGACCATAATCAAAGAAAAGACGCTGATCGTACTTGATGAGGTACAGCTTTGCGAGCGGGCGCTGACTTCTTTGAAATACTTTTGTGAGCTTGCGCCGGAGTACCACATTATCGCTGCGGGCAGCCTGCTTGGCGTAGCGGTGAACCGCGGGGCTTTTTCATTCCCCGTCGGTAAGGTGGATATCAAAACGCTGTACCCCGTGGATATGGAGGAGTTTTTACTGGCTTTCGGCGAAGGCGGTCTGGCGAGAGATATCCGCCAATGCTTCGAGACGGATAGACCGATGCCTGCCGCCCTCCATGACGCGGCTCTTGCATATTACCGGCTTTATCTTGTCGTAGGCGGTATGCCGGA
>WRIW01000022.1 GCA_009782505.1 Clostridiales bacterium | reverse complement strand
ACCAGCTTGGTGATTTCGTATGCCATCATCCGCTTCGCCTGTATGATATCGTCCCTGCACAAGCCGGCGGCTTCGTCCAGGGGCACGCGGGTAAACAGTTTCAACAGCATCTCCACATCCGCGTCGTCCACGTTGTAGAAGTATTGGTAGAAATCGTAGGCGGCGGTCTTCTCCCGGGCTACCCACAATGTGCCGGTCTCCGTCTTGCCCATCTTTTTCCCGTCTTTCGTTAGCAATAACGGGCATGTCAGGCCAAATATCTCTTCCGCGTCATTGTTGCCGGGGCCTTCCATCTCCTGGAACCGCATTTTCCTCTGGAGCGCCGTCCCCGCGACGATATTGCCCCATTGGTCGCTGCCGCCTATCTGCAGCGTGCAGCCATACTCTTCATACAGGTGGACGAAATCAAAAGCCTGCATTGGCATATACCCCATCTCCAGGAAGGTCAGCCCGCCTTCCTTCAGACGGTTGGCGTATGCGTCGGCGGTAAGCATAGTATGGATGTTGAAGTGCACGCCCACCAGGCGCATGAAGTCCACATAGCTGTACCGGTTGATCCAGTCTGCGTTGTTAACGATGATAGCGGGGTTGTCGCCGTCCGTACGGACGAAGCGCTTCGCGACTTCTTTCACTTCCTCAAGATTGTACTCGATCTTCTCCCTGGACATCATCTGCCTCATGTCGCTTTTCCCGGTGGGGTCGCCTACCATAGCGGTCGCGCCTCCGATGAGAAGTATGCCCCGATGGCCCGCGTCCTGCAGATAACGGAACATCATCAGGGCGCAAAAATGCCCGATGTGGAGGCTGTCGGCGGTAGGGTCGATGCCGAGATAGAAAGAGAGCTTGCGCCCGGACTTGAGCAGTTCGGCGAGCCTATCCAGATTGGTGCACTGGTGCACGTAACCCCTGTCGTTAAGGGTAGACAATATGTCCAAATTCATGTCCATCACTCTTTCTCCATGTTGATGAGATGAGCCGCGCCTTATGCCGCGGCGCGGCCGGGTATGCTCTATTAAAGCATAAATGCCGCGGCCTTGCAAGACGGGCACGGGTAAATGCTTCCAACACGAAATACTACCGGTTACAGTTCATGGGGTCAGGGTCCCAAAGCGCGCCTATTTACCGCGATGGTTCACCGCTTCGGCCAGATATAGCAATCGTTTGATGCAAACCCTAGCGACTCCAACGCGACTTCGTGTCGCGTTCCGTCTGGCGCGACGTCCATGTCGCACCCACGGATTTGCCAGGTTCGCGATTGCTTATCTGGCAGACGAAGCCGTTCAATCCATCGCGGTAAATAGGCGCGCTTTGGGACCCTGACCCCATGAACTATAAGTATTACCGGTTAGCCGTACTCAGCCGGTGGGGTGGCTGATCTGGCTCAGCTTGTGGAGCTGGCTCATGGGATGATCCAGGGACAGCAGCACGCCCCCCATCAGCCCTACCTCTTCATGGCTGTGGGTCACCATCAGCGTGGTGACGCCCCTCGTATGGTCCCGGATATAGCCTGCCACAAGCTCCCGGTTGCGTTCGTCCAGCCCCTTCAGCGGTTCGTCCATGAAGAGGACCTGCCCACCCGCAAGTAAGGCGCGGAGGATAGCTACCCGCCGCCGCATGCCGCCGGAAAGCTCCCGCACCGGCTGGCTCATGCTCTCCCCCAGGCCCAGGGCGGCGAGGTGCGCGGCGATCTCATCCGGCTTTAGTTTCTTTCCGCAAGCCAGGCTGATGTTGGATATGGCATTGAAGCTGTCGCAAAGCCGGTCTTCCTGAAAGACGGCGCTGGGCTTCAGCCCTTCCAGGCCGGTGACGCTGCCGGAGTCCGCCTGCGTAAGCCCCATCAGTATATTGAGCAAGGTCGTCTTTCCGATACCCGAATCGCCCATGATGCAGGTGCATTGGCCCGCCGGAAGCACGGCGGAGAAGTCCCTCAGCACCTTCTTGTCGTCGTATGCCTTGTTTAAATGGAGTATCTGTATGTCCGCCCGGGGCGGCTGATAAGCCGCGCCGCCGCCTTCCGGCAGCGCACGCGCCACGGCGCCGCCGGCAGCGCTCCCCGGCGTCGGGCGAGGCGCCCCGAATGCGCCGCCCTCCCTGTTCTTCTGCACCCCTATACTTTCCAGCTTTCGGTAGGCAAACCTCAGCAGGGCCATAAACACTTTTTCAAAAACAACGCTGACCAGGATGATCACCGCGGTCCAGGCAAAAAGATCCTGGGCATTCAGATACACTTTCGCTTCATATAGCGTCTCGCCGATGGAGCCCCGGGGTATGCCGATGACTTCCGCGGCTATACCTGACTTCCAGGTCATGCCCAGCGCCACGCTGCATGCGGATATCAGATAAGGCTTTAGCTGAGGGAGGTAGACGAACAGCAGGCGGCGGCCCCACCCTACGCGGAATATCTCCGCCATCTCCAGCAGCTGGGGGTCGGTACTCCGTATGCCTTGCAGCATGTTGCTGTAGATAATGGGAAGGACCATGAGAAAGGATATGGCGGCGGATAGATTCGCCGACCCCATCCAAATCAGGCAAAGGATGATGAAGGACGCCACCGGCGTCGCCTTGATCACCGTGACATATGGCCAGAACAAGACCTCGAGAGGGGCGAATCTCCCGGCGGCCACAGCCAGCAGCGAGCCCAGGATGAGCGCGGCAAAGAAGCCCGCAGCGATGCGCGCGAAGGAAAACCAGACCCTGAGCCAGAATCCGCTTGTAAACAATAAGGCTATCAGCTTGCGCGCTACGGCTACCGGAGTAGCGACCAGGAAGCCGCCCAGCGGCATGTACAGCCGGAAAAGCATAGTCCCAGCCTGCCACAGGGCAAGGGCAAGCAAGATGGATAATGCCAGCTGGGCGCTTCGTCTACCTCTCATCCGCAATCACCGATAGTAGAAATCATCTCCGGGCAGGGCGCCGCCGATGGAGTTGGGGTTCTGGGCGAACAACACCGCCAGGTACCCCGAGACGGCTTTCTGCATATCCGCCCCGGCGAGGTAGGTGATATTGCAGTAGGGGATAGCTTTCTGCGCTATGGGCGCTTTGACTATACCGTACTTCTCTACCATCTGGGCCGCTTCGCTGACATTGGCGTTGATGTACTCTGTGGAAGCCTTGTACTCCTCCAGAAAAAGCGCGATCTGCTCCGGGTACTCCTCGGCGAAATCCCGCCGCACCACCAGGACCCCGGTGATGAGCATGCTGCCGTTGCCCAGCTTGTCCCACTCCCCCGTCAGATCAAGGGCGATACGCAAGTCAGGCAAAGTGTTTTGCGCCACGGTCACGTAAGGCTGGGGCAGCATGGCTACGCCCCCCCGCTGGCCCAGCAAAGCCACAGACTCCGCCGGCTCCGACTTCCACTCCAGATCCACGTCCTTGTCCGGGTCTAAGCCGTTTTCCTCAAGGAGGTAGCGTAGCGTATACTCAGGTGTGGAGCCTTTACCCGTGCAGTATACCGTGCGGCCTTTCAGGTCGGCGAAGCTGCTAACCTCTTCCGCGGTATCTACGATGTAGAGTACGCCCAGCGTGTTGACCGCCAGCAGCCGGATGGCGCCCTGCGTGTTCTTATGCAAGATGGCGGCCAGGTTCGCCGGCACAGCCGCTATGTCAAGCTCGCCCTGGATGAGCTTGGGCGTCAGCTCGTCGGCGGAGCCGGCGATGGTGAACTCATAGCGGTTGAAGGTCTTGCCTTCCTCGGCGTCCGTGAGCAGCTTGACCATGCCTATGGCTGTCGGGCCGGTCATGCCCCCAAGGCGGATGGTCGCCGGCTGTACCTCGGCGGCGGGAGGCGGCTGCGTATCCGTGGGTTTCGCCGTTTCCGCGGGCGCCGGCCGGGACGCCTCAGTCTCCCCCGGCTTGCCGCCCGCTTCCGCGCCGCTGCCGGAGCCGCAGCCCGCCAATGACCCGGCTATAAGTACGACGATCAATGTTATGTTTATGAATTTTGTGAACTTCATTCTCATACGCGCCCTCCCCGTATTCGGATAAAGAACCCGCAATGCTTCCGGCGGGTTCAGTCTTTGCGAATCCTATTCGATTTCACGGTAATTATCCCATAAAGCTTGTAAGTTGTAAAGATTTATCTGGTGGTTCTACAAATCAAGCCATCAGGCGATATGGAAATCCCGCAGGGAGCGTTCGAGTTTTTCTTTGAAGTACTGGAGGATATTGCGCCTGGTGACGATGCCGATAAACATGCCCCGGTCGTCTTCCACCGGCACAAAGTTCTGCTCCATCGCCTTCGTGATGACCTCATCCATGTCGGTGGATATGGTGACAGCCATATTGTCCGAATACCTGGGCAGCTTGGATATCTTGACGCGCTTCGCGTTCTCATAGTCGAAATGGTAGTGGTTCTTGATATTCCAAAGCAGGTCGCCTTCTGTCAGCGTCCCCAGATACTCCCCGGACCGCCGCAGGACCGGTATGGACGTGTAGCGGAAGACTTCCATCTTCTCCATGGTCTCCCCCAGGCTGCTGTCCGCGTAGACATAAGCCACTTCTTCCTTCGGCGTCAGGAAAAACAATATGTTGCTCTGAACATCCATGGCGATTCCTCCACTCTGCTAATCTATTCTTCCGAACGATATGGTAAAGCGGTGTAAAATATCCGTAAAGCCTCTGTAAAATAATTATATCATAGATTGACCAGCAGCGGGGGAGATTTTCATCGATCGTGTGAATTCTGCATGAAGTCGATGGAATACGCCTTGCCGCCTCAATTCTATGGTATACTTAGGGGGCTGCGGATTTGCATGCTTCAGGCGCGACGGGGTACTATAGCGCGGTCTTGCGGCATATTTTGCAGGCGGCATAAACTACCAGGCAGGGGGCGTCCCATGAACGCGACAAAGGGCACAAAGCGCCTTAACGGCGGCACGCTGATTGCGAACCGGTATTTTTTATATATCACGTCTTTCTTCTCAGGCATGTCGGTGATGGCCATCGAGCTGGGGGCGAGCCGGCTTCTGGCGCCTTACTTCAGCTCATCCATGATCGTCTGGACGGTCATCATCGGCGTCATTATGATCGCCCTGGCCCTGGGTAATGTGATCGGCGGCCGGCTGGCGGACCGCAACCCCGACCCCATGCGGCTGTACCGGCGCCTCCTCATCGCAGCCTTATGGACGGCAGCCATCCCCTTTGCCGGCAAGTATGTGATCGCCGGGGTCTCCCTGGCGCTGGCGATGCTGATCAAGAGCAACTTTCTCATCTGGGCTTCCTTCGCTTCGTGTTTTCTGGTGTTTGTCTTCCCCCTCATCCTTCTGGGCACCGTATCCCCCTCACTCATCAAGTTTTGCGTGCTCAATCTGGAAGAAAACGGTAAGGTTGTAGGCGAGCTCAGCGCCATCAGCACCATCGGAAGCATACTCGGCACTTTCCTCCCCACCTTCGTCACCATACCCACGGTGGGCACAGCCGCGACCTTTCTGATCTTCGCCGGCATACTGACCGCGATCTGCCTGGTCTACTTCCTCTCCGCCCGCCGCTATGTTGCCCGTAGCCTGGTCCTCCTGGGGGCCATCGTCCTGCTGCTCATCTTCCCGGTGAAGAACAGCTTCGCCTTTTGGGAATCCAGCCTCCTCTATGAAGGGGAGTCGGTATACAACTATCTTCAAGTGAAGGATACCCCAAACAGCATTATCCTATCCACAAATGTGCTTGAGGGGATACAATCCATCATGATGAAGACCGACGAGCTGACGGGGATGTACTTTGAGTATGCCCTGGCGGCGCCGCTCATGGCGGGCGCGCCTATGGCCGGGGAGGCTGCAGGCCCCACGGGGAGGGGCGCGGGCGACTATGACGTGCTGATGCTGGGCTTGGGTACGGGCACCTACGCCACGCAGGTATTGAAATACTTCCCCGGTATCTCTTTTGAAGGGGTGGAGATCGACGAAAAAATCGTCTGGCTGGCGGAGGAGTACTTCCGCCTGCCGGCGGAAGCGGCCGTAAGCGTGGGCGACGGCAGGGCTTATCTACAAAATAGCGGCGTATATGATGTGATACTGGTGGACGCCTACCAGGACATCACCATACCCTTTCAGATGTCCAGCAGAGAATTCTTCACCATGGTGGACGGGCATCTGAAAGAAGGCGGCGTCATGGTCGTCAATATGAACATGCACTCCGACAAGGAAGGCTCCATCAACGAATACCTCTGCGATACCATAGCCGGCTGCTTCCCTTACGTCTATACTATGCCTACGCCGAATTCCACCAACGCCATACTTTTCGCTTCCCATGAGCCCGATATGATCGAGCGGCTCCGCGCCCGGACGGACGCCCTGGGGGAGTGGGGCGCGCTGCAGCGGCTGATGCTGGACCTCCTGTCGGGCCTCAAGAGGCGCGAACCCGGGCCGCTTCTCCTGACGGACGACAAAGCCCCCGTAGAGCTGCTCGGCATGAAGGTCATCGACGAGCTTATCGCCGGGAACCTCCGGTACTATCAGGGCATACTGGAGAGAGACGGCATAGCCGGCCTGCTGAGAAGCATGGGCTTAAGCAGCTAATACAGCGCCGATTGCGCTTTTCCCATTTATATGATAGAATTATAATACTTTCCTTGATTGGAGCAGGTTGACATGGCGAAAGAAGCGAAAGTCAAAAAAGAAAAAGTCAAGAAAGAGAAAAAGCCAAAGAAGGAAAAGGCGCCGAAAGAGAAAAAAGAGAAGGCGCCAAAAAAGGCTAAGGGCGCTAAGGGCGAGAAGGAGCCGAAGGAAGCGAAGAAAGGCGGCCGCGTCAAGATCATCGCCATCGGCGCCGTGTGCGTCGTGTTGTTTGGCGCCATCGTATTCAGCGCGCTCAAGTTGATCGATAGCCGCAAGCCGAAAGACGCCGAGCTGGCGGAAGCCGACGGGTCGGTGGTAGCCGGTGAAGTCGGTGAAGCAGGCGAAAACGCCGAGGCTGCCGACCCCGCCGGGGATGAAGAAGGCGGCAAAGGCAAAGCCCCGAAGGAGAAGAAGGAGAAAGCGCCGAAAAAAGAAAAATACGTCGTAAACTTCGACCCCGGCGATACAAAGACGATCTATAGCGTGGACGACAAAGACGGGGATCCCCGCTATGAGGTCACCGTCCACAGCGTGAGGCAGCTTTCCGCCGAAGATAAGTCCCAGTACGGCCTATCCAAGGAGACGGGCCGGCTGGGTCAGATCGAGCTAGACGTCCGCCTCATCGACCCCTCCTACGACTGGAACCTGTACAACCGCAGAGTCGCCGACGCCAAAGGCAACTGGCTTGATGAAATCAAAGCGATTTACGACGACGAACTCCTTGACAAAGGGCTTGTAGACAGCCAGACGTTGATCTTCAGGCTGCCCGGCGATTCCGCGGTGAAAGACGAGAAGGTCTCCCTCTCCGTCTATACGTCCACCTGGAACGATAAGAAGAAAAAGGCCGACGGCGTATGCGACGTGGGCGTAGGCCCGCCCCCTCCCCCTCCCCCCCGGGAGAGCGGCAGGGGCGGCGGCGGCAGCGCGCCGGTGGTGCAGAACCTGGATACGGAGTTCGGCAACTGGAACGGGAATACTTACACCAGCGCCCAGCTGGACATGCAGATCACCCTGCCGGAGGACTGGAGGCCCCAGCTGGAGTCCTCTAGGGAGAGCAGCGGGAACAAATCCCTTGAAGGCACCGCCGTGAGAAACGACGGCAAAGCGACCCTCCAGCTTACGGTAGACAAGCAGATCGGCAGCATGGACGAAGAAGGCCAACTCGCCTTTTTCAAGGATCTACTATCAAGGGCGGTCGGTGACTTTGTCATCAGCGACCCCTTCCACCAGACCATCGCGGGCAAGGATTATCTGGGCTTGGCTTACTCCAGCGCCGGCGTGGATTACCAGGTCTACTTCCATAAAGCGGGGGGCAACCTGGTGGAGGTGGCGATGCACTACCCCCTGTCCGAAAGCGAGACGGCGGACATCTTGCTGAACAATATGAAAGCGATAAACTGAAATAAAAACAAGGTCGCGACATTTCAATGATCCATAAAACCCCGCATGGGAAAGCGCCTATCTAAACACCAGGATAGGCGTTTTCGATGACTGATGGAAAAGAGGTATTGTTATGATACGGTTTGAATGTGACTATGGGGAAGGCGCCCATCCCAGGATACTCGAGCGCCTGGCCTCGACTAACGACGAGCAGACGCCGGGATACGGCGAGGATGTGTTTTGCGCGCGGGCGGCGGCGTTGATCAAGGGCGCCTGTGCCGCCGAGGGCGCCGACGTCCATTTTCTCGTGGGCGGGACCCAAACGAACCTCACGGTGATCGGCGCGGCGCTCAAGCCCCACCAGGGCGTGATAACCGCGGCCAGCGGCCACATCGAGGAGCATGAGACCGGCGCCATCGAAGCCGTCGGGCATAAGGTGCTGGCTTTAGAGAGCCCGGATGGAAAAATCACCGGCAGCCAGGTAGACCGGCTTTGCCGCGCCCACCACGGCGACCCAAACCATGAGCACAGGGTACAGCCGGGGATGGTGTACATCTCCCACCCCTCGGAAAACGGCACGGTTTATACCAAGCAGGAATTAGTAGCTCTGCGGGAGGCCTGCGATAACTGGGGCATACCGCTATACATGGACGGCGCGAGGATGGGTTACGGCCTGGCTGCGGCGAAGAGCCGGGCGGCGTCTGGGCAGAGCGCTGGGGAAGAGCTGGCTTTGCCGGATATCGCCGCCCTTTGCGATGCGTTTTATATCGGCGGCACCAAGGTGGGCGCCCTATGCGGCGAAGCCCTGGTCATCGCAAGCGAAGGGCTGAAGAAGGACTTCCGCTACCACATCAAGCAGCGGGGAGCCATGCTGGCAAAAGGCAGGATGCTGGGGATACAGTTCGAGGTACTATTCGAAGACGGATTGTACATGGAAATCTCCGAACACGCGGTGAAGATGGCGGATCTGCTCCGAAACGCCTTTGCCCTCAAGGGCTACGAATTCCGCTACGATTCCCCTACCAACCAAGTATTCCCAATACTACCGGAAGACGCGATCCATGCCCTCGCTGAGAAATATGCCTTTTTCGAATGGGAGGGCGCCGGGGAGAAGAGCGGCAAGCGGTGGGCGACAGTGAGGCTCTGCACCAGTTGGGCTACCCGGGAGGAGCACATCCGGCAGCTCACGGACGACATAGCAAAGCTGTAAGGCTCATCACTCAGCTTCCTTTTCTTTTGCAACTTTCGCCAAAACAGTATATACTGGTATACAGTTGTTTTCAGGAGGTCAAACTTGAAGAAACAGGGCGGATCATCCCTATCCATGTTGAACAGCTTTGCCAAAGGCCTGCGCTGGCGCTTTATCGTCGCTATACTCACCTCAGCCGTGGCTATCCTGTTCCGTTTCCTGACGCCTCAGATCATACGCTATACCCTGGACTTCATCATCGGCGAAGAGCCCATGGACGCCGCCGCGGGGATCGCGGCCGCTATCGTGGAGGCTTTGGGCGGCAGGGCATTTTTACGCGCCAACCTCATTTTCTGCGCCCTGGGCATCGTCGCCTGCTCCCTGATATCCGGTTTGCTTAACTATATCTCGCGCATCAACATCGCGAAAGGCTCGGAAGGCTTCACCAAGAAGCTCCGGGACAAGCTTTTTGCCCATATCCAGCGCCTGCCCTTCCAGTGGCACACGGACAATCAGACGGGGGACATCATCCAGCGCTGCACTTTTGACGTAGAGACTGTGAGAAACTTTGTGGCGGCACAGCTGATCGAAGTCCTCCAGACCGTGATCCTGGTGAGCACCGCCCTGGTCATGATGTTTTCCATGAATATCACCTTATCTCTGGTCTGCATGGCTTTTATCCCCGTCATCGTATGCTACTCCCTCTTCTTCTATGGAAGGATATCCAGGCAGTTTCGCGAGGCGGACGAAGCCGAAGGCGAGCTCCTGGCGGGCATACAGGAAAACCTCACCGGCGTACGGGTAGTCAGGGCTTTTGGCCGGGAGAAGCACGAGAAGGACCGCTTCGACCTGAAGTTGAATTTTTTCACCGACAAATGGATAGATATGGGCTACACCCTTGGCTTCTACTGGGGCGTGGGAGACTTGGCTACAGCCTCCCAGATACTGGCCGTCGTATGCGCCGGCGCCTGGCTGGCGGCTACGAACAGGGCCACCCTCGGGGAGCTGGTCGCCTTTATCAGCTACACCACGACGATATCCTGGCCGGTGAGGTCCCTGGGGCGCACCCTATCCGAGCTGAGCAAGGCCGGGGTCTCCATCCACAGGCTGAGAGACATCCTTGAAGCCCCCGCCGAGCAGGACAAGCCCGGCGCCATGACCCCCGACCTGTACGACGACATCGTCTTCGACCATGTCGGCTTCAAGTACGGCGAGGCCGGGGTGCTGGAGGACCTCAGCTTCCATATACCGAAGGGGTCGACCTTCGGCATACTGGGCGCCACCGGCTCCGGCAAGTCCACCATAACCTATCTTCTGAACAGGTTATATGAGCTGCCCGAGGGCGGGGGCGCTATACGGATCGGCGACGCCGACATCCGGGACATCGACCGCACCCATCTGCGCAGGGGCATAGGCCTTGTGCTCCAGGAGCCCTTCCTCTTCTCGAAGTCCGTGAGGCGCAATATCGGCGTCTCCCTGGACAAGCCGCCCCTGGAGCTCATCCGCAAGTTTGCCGGCGTCGCCGCCGTGGACGACAATATCATGGAGTTTAAAGACGGCTATGACACCAGGGTGGGCGAACGGGGCGTGACCCTCTCCGGCGGGCAGAAGCAGCGCATAGCCATCGCCCGTACGCTCATCATGGATCCCCCCATCATGGTCTTCGACGATTCCACATCCTCGGTGGACATGGAGACCGACGCGAAGATATGGCAGGCTATACGGGAGAACACCTCCCAGAAGACCGTCATCCTCATATCCCACCGTATCAGCACCTTGATGCACGCCGACAATATCCTCGTACTGGACAACGGCCGCGTCGCCCAGACGGGCGCCCATGAGGAGCTCATCGCGAAGGACGGCGTCTACCGGCGCGTCTACCAGATGCAAAGCGACGCCTTACTGCTTAAAGGCGCCGCCGAATACGCAGAGTAAGGAGAATCCCATGCCACCCTACGGCGACCTTCTGGACGAAGAAACCGCGAAACGAATCAGCCTGAGTACCTGGGCCAAGTTATTGCCCTTTTTAAAGCCCCTGACCGGGCGGCTGGTAGCAGTCGCCTTGCTGATGGTATTGTCCGCCGCGGTGGACGCTTTGATCCCCATGTTTACCCGTTACGCGGTAAACAGCTTTGTGGTCCCTCAGACCACGGAAGGGCTCCCCGCTTTCACTGTGTTCTATATCGCGGTCATCCTTTTCCAAGCGGTGACTACGGTGCTTTACTCCCGCCAGTCCATGGTCATCGAGATGAACCTGGGCAAGCACATGAAGGAGCTCTGCTTCACCCATCTGCAGAAGCTCCCCGTCTCCTTCTACAACTCCACCTCGGTGGGTTATATCCTCGCCCGGATCATGAGCGACACAAACAGGATAGGCGGCGTCATCGCGTGGGTGGGCTCCATGTTCTGCTTCCAGTTCTTCTATCTGATCGGTATGCTCATCGCTATGTTCTACATCAATGTCCGGATGGCCCTCATCGTGCTGGCCATCATCCCCGCGTTCTTCCTGGTGACCGCTTTCTTCCAGCCCCGGCTCCTGAAGGCGAACCACGCCATGCGCCTGGCTAACTCCAGGATCATCAGCTCCTACAATGAAAACATCACCGGGGCCAAGACCTCCAAGACCCTTGCCATCGAGGACAAAAACTGCGCTGAGTTCGACCGCATCACGGTGGAAATGTATAAGTCTTCCCTCATGGAGATCCGGCTGAACGCCGTCTTTCTACCCATCATCACCTTCGTCGGCTCCATGGCCGTGGCCCTGGTCCTGTACTACAGCGGGGTCAACGTCATGGCCGGCATACTGGACTTCGGTATGCTCTCCGCCTTCATCGCCTACGCCATCGCCATCCTCGACCCCTTGTCCCATATCGGGCGATTTGTGTCGGAGGTCATGTCCGCCCAGGTAAATATCGAGCGGGTCACCAGCCTGCTGGAGCAGCCTTGCGACCTGTCCGACCCCCCGGAGATCGAGGCGGTCTACGGCGACGTCTTCCAGCCTAAGGAGGAAAACTGGCCAAAGATCACGGGGGCCATTGAGTTTCAGCATGTATGGTTCCGGTATCCTGACGCCCCGGAAGACGATTATGTCCTGAAAGATATCAGCGTGAATATCCCCGCCGGCTCTACCGTCGCCCTGGTTGGGGAGACCGGGGCGGGGAAAAGCACATTCGTCAACCTGGCGTGCAGGTTCTTTGAGCCCACGGCAGGCAAGATCCTCATCGACGGCACGGATTATAAGGAGCGGAGCCAGCTTTGGCTGCACCGCAACCTCGGGTATGTGCAGCAATCCCCGCATCTCTTCTCCGGCACACTGCGGGACAACCTCCTCTACGGCAAGCTGGACGCCACCGAGGAGGAGATACATAAAGCCGCGCGCTTATCCTATGTGGACGTCCTCGCCGAGAAGCTGGAAAACGGCTTCGACACAGATGTGGGCGAAGGGGGCGACAGGCTTTCCACCGGGGAGAAGCAGCTTGTATCATTCGCCAGGGCTATCATCGCGGATCCGCCTATCTTCGTGCTGGACGAGGCGACCTCTTCCATCGATACGGAGACGGAGCGCCTGATCCAGGATACTATATCCAACGTACTCGCCGGGCGCACTTCGTTTATCATCGCCCACCGGCTTTCTACTATACGCAACGCCGACCTGATCCTGCTGGTGGAAGGCCACTCCATCACGGAAGCGGGCAGCCACGAAGAGCTCATGGCCCAGGAAGGCAAGTACTACCGTTTATACAAGACCATGATGATCATGGACGAGTCCGAGCAGACCGGCTTCAAGCTGGAGTAGGCTAAGCGGAAGCAGGCAGGCTTTGGGGACGGCGCTGTTTCCGGCGACATTGGGCGGACTCGCCAATAGAACACGAGATAAGCAACTAAGTACACCGTAGAACCGGCAGGACGCCGGTTCAGGCGGAGCACGACAGGATGTCGTGTCCGTAGCCGTTAGGTGTAAGTACTTGCTTATCTCGATGTTCTATGCGAGGTTGCCCAGGAGCCGGAGACAGCGCCGTCCCCAAAGCCTGCCTGCGCCGTCGGCGTGGCGGCGCCCTCCGGCATAGCGAGGCTTCCGCTTAACCTACCGGCTTCTGCCCCAGCAGATACAGCTTCAGCTTCCGTTTCACCTCGTCGAAGTCCAGGGGTTTGCCCACATGGCTGTTCATCCCGGCTTCGAGGCACTTGTCCACGTCTTCTTTAAACACATTGGCGGTCATGGCCACGATGGGGATCACCGCGGCGTTTGGCGCGTCCATAGCCCTGATCTTCCGCGTCGCTTCCAGGCCGTCCATCTCAGGCATCTGCATATCCATAAATATCATATTGTACTTATCCGGCGCCTCGCCAAACATCCTTACGGCTTCGCTGCCATTTTCCGCGCAGTCGATGCTGAGGTTCGTGGGCTCAAGCAGGGCGATGACGATCTCCCGGTTGATCTCCACATCCTCGGCGACCAGCACATGGTACCCCGAGAAGTCCGGCTCGTCGTCCTCCTGGGCGCGGGCCTCCCCCGGGGAAGGCTCATACAGGCAATCGTTTATGCAGTCCGCGATGGCTGTCATAAAGAGGGGCTTTGACAGGAATTTATGTACCCCCGCCCCTCTGGCGTCGTCTTCGATGAGATTCCAGTCCAGGGCGGATATCATGATCACCACCGAGTCCCCGCTGCCCCGCTCCCGGATGGCGCGGGCGAGCTCTACGCCGTCCATATGGGGCATCGCCCAGTCGATGAAGTAGATGTTGTACATGCCCTTCTCCTCGATGAGGGATACGGCTTCATGCCCGCCGGAAGCCCCGTCGATGACCACGCCCATCTGCCTGCCCGTCTCCTCGAAGAATAATAGCACGTCCGGGTCGTCGTCCACGGCCAGTATGCGGATGTGCGCCAAGTCAAGGGCAGGGCTCAGGAGCCCGTTGTGGCTATCACTGCCGCAGGTAAGCAGCACATCGAAGGAGAAGCGCGAGCCTTTGCCCAGCTCCGACTCTACCCATATGCCGCCCCCCATCATCTCGATGATATTCTTCGATATCACCAAGCCAAGGCCCGTGCCGCCAAACTTCCGGGACGTACTGGACTCCGCCTGCACGAAGGGGCTGAACAGACGGTTCAGCTGCTCGCGGCTGATCCCTATGCCCGTGTCCTCTACGGATACCTGGACTTTGCATATATTGCTTTCCTCCGAGATCAGCTTCACGTCCAGATGGATGGTCCCTTCCTCAGGCGTGAACTTCACCGCGTTGGTCAACAGGTTTGTGAGCACCTGGGCGAGATGCTGCTCGTCCCCTACGATAGTGAGGGGTATAGCCGGGTCTATGCGCACCGTGAGCTTCTGGCGCCTTTCCTCCACGCGGAAGTTGACGACGTCCACCACCCGGCGGATCATCCTCTCAAAGACAAACTCCGTGAAGGACAGAGTAAAGCGGTTGGCCTCGATCTTGGACATATCCAGTATGTCGTTGATGACCCCCAGGAGATGGGTAGACGCGTCCTCTATCTTCTGGAAAGCGTAGTCCTTCTTCTCATTATCGGGGGCTGTCTTACCGATGGCGGTCATGCCAATGATGGCGTTCATAGGCGTGCGCATTTCGTGGCTCATATTGGACAAAAAGTCGCTCTTGGCCCGGCTTGCCTCCTCCGCCTTCTGCCTGGCGTTTTCGATCTCCGTCACGTCGTTGCTCACTACGATGTACCCGATGCTGCTGCCGTCCGTATCCAAGAGATAGTGGGCAAAACCCTTATAGTAATGCCCGCTCTCCGCCTGGTACATCACTTCGGTCTCCCGGTTTTCATGAAGGGCGGTGATGGGGCAGTACTGGGAGCCGCTGGGGTACAGGCTGATGGCGTCGTAGGATGTGCCGATGGCTTCTTCCAGGGTCTTGTCGATGACCTTCAGGGCGGAGTCGTTCATATAGACGATGTTGTGATCGATGTCGATGATGGAGAGGGGTTCGTTTACGCTGTCTACTATGCTGTCCGCCATCTCGTCGAAGGAATCCGCAAGGGTGCCGAACTCGTCCCGTATGGTGGAATGGAGCCGGAAATGCCTTTCCCCGGAGCGGAAACGGGAGAGGCTATTGATGAGCAGGCCGATGTTGTCCGTGAGGTAAGAGGCCAGTAGTATGGCGATGAGCACCACGATGGCGAATAAAAACACCACGGTAAAGATGAGCCGGAATAGATTGGAAAGTAACGTATCATTGATGGCGGCGGTGAGCTTCTGCTCCGTGTGGAGGGCCGGGTTGTTGAAGTCGTCCAGGCCGGCGCCTATGGTCACGATGCCGAAGCCCCTCCGCGACCAGCCGTTGGCTTCCGACGGGGCGTAGCGCCCGGTATAGTACGGGATCGCCCCCGCTGTGGTAAGCTTGTCGATACCGCTCCAGCGGATATAGAAGGATCCTGAGCCGCCGCCTTCCGTAAGGTCCATCCAGCCTGTACACTGAGGGGCGTTATTCAGATAGCGGCCGTCCAGCCCCACGTACCCGCGCTTGGTGAGCTCCACCGCCGGGGTCTTCAGCCGGGACTGCCCGGTGAACCGGGGCAGGGCGTCGTAGTTATCCGCCCAAAACCGGCCCCAGCTAAGCCCCGGGGAGCTCCCGCTCAGGTCGTTCCACGCCGGGTTGGCCTCCAGCCACTCTCTGCCTCCGGCGTCGTACCAGAGTTTATATGCCGTGCCTTCCTTCAGCGCGCCGCTTTCATCCACCGTGCCTTCCAGCCAGGGCACCTGGGGCTCCCCTGTCTGCGGGTTGTATCCCACGATGGAATGATGCCTGGGATGGCATATGTTGCGGCACTGATAATCCCAGATGAAAGCATAGTTGCCCTCATAAGCGCTGGGCAGCCCGGTATAGCGCTCGTTCATGGGCGTGATATAGTCCACGAACTCCATGATATGGTCGTGGTTTAAAGCGAAAGTCACGTATCCGACGATGGCGCCGTTTTCCCCGGTTACCGGGGTCGCCCAGCGGATGATGCCCTCAAAGCGCTGCCCGTACGGGTTCTCCTCCCCGGCGAAGGCCTGCTTCCTCGCTTCCTCCATGAATACGTCCGGGGGAAGGGCGCCGATGCGACCCAGCTGCCCGGCGTTGGGATGGGTGGCGGGCACTCCTGTCTTCAATATCTCAGGCGCGTACATGCCGATGTAGTTGGTTCCCACATAAGCGCCAATCACGTCGGACACGTAGATCTCGCCGGGCTTCAGGTCCTTCAGCTCATCAAAGTAGCTCTCCGCCTTTACGTAGGTGTTCGCGCGCACGGATACGTTTCGTTTCTTCGGATCCATGGGATAATTCGTCTTCGGCGAATCCGGCGATACGTATTTATATATCTCGTTGCCGCTGACGTCGATAAAGGCGACCTCGTCGTAGAGAGGCGTCAAGTCGGAGTCAAAGACCGTCGGCCGCCGGTAGTGGAAGCCGTCGTTCAGGTCGTTTTCCGCATTGGTGGACACGCCGTCCATACCGCCGAAGTCATGGATATTCGCGCAGTACCACGACTTGCCGTCCTGGGCGACCCTCCAGTCACCCGTCCTGGTCAGCCGGCTGCGCCTGCTCTCGGAGAAGACGCGGAAGGCCTCGTCGGAAAGCGCCATCCCGGCCAATAGTTGTATATCCTCGTCCCGCTGGTACAGGAACTCCGCCACGGCTTTCGCCGTATCGGTAGTCACCCTCTCTATGCTCTCGATGGCCATGTCGTTCAATGCTTTGGATGAATCGCTGACGGCTATGTCCCTCAGCAGCCGGCCCAGCGAGGAGAACTGGCTCCAGGCGAAGGCGCTGAATAGCATGATGGGGATGACCATGACCACCAGGAATATAATGATCAGCTTCGGCCGCAGCTTAAGGTTCACCCGGTTCAGTATACGGCCCAAACCTCGGGAATTGTATGTTTTTGCTTCTTTCATCTACGTCCCTCCGTATATACGAATATTCGTAGGGGGCAATGTTATTTATTCATCCGTTAAATAAATCCTCAGCTTGTCCAAGACCTCGCTGAAATCCAGGGGCTTGCCTACATGATTGTTCATCCCCGCCTCGAGGCATTTCTCCACATCTTCCCGGAAGACGTTGGCGGTCATGGCGATGATGGGGATGGTCATGCCCCGGGGATGTATGGAAGTGCGGATCGCCCGGGTCGCCTCGTATCCGTCCATATTCGGCATCTGTACGTCCATGAAGATCATATCGTACTTATCCGGCGCTTCATTGAACATACGGAGGGCTTGCGCGCCGTCTTCCGCGCAGTCGATGACCACTAAAGCCGGCTCCAGCAAGGCCAGTACGATCTCCCGGTTGATGTCCACATCTTCCGCCAGCAGGATGCGGCGCCCCGGGAACTTGTCCGTCGCCCCGGCGTGGGCCGCGCCGATCTCGCTTTGGTCAAAGCCGCGGAAGAGATTGACCACATCCACCACATCGGAGGGGAAGACCGGCTTGGATAAGAACACATCCACCCCCGCCTGCTTTGCCTCCTCCTCGATGATGCCCCATTCGTGGGCGGAAATCATCACGACGCAGTTTTTCTCCTTCCCCTTGGCCTTGATGATCCGCGAAAGCTCTACCCCGTCCAGATCCGGCACATTGGTATCCACGAAGTAGATGTGATAACCGCCGTTCCTGTCCATGAGCCTCAGGGCGTCGTCTCCTTTCTGGGCGACGTCGCATATGGCGCCGAACTCGTCCACCACTTCCTTGATGTACTCGAGGGCTACCGGGTCGCCGTCCACCGCCAGGACGCGGATATTGCTCCAGTCGGGTATCCTGGGCTCTTTGTCCGGTATCTGTATCAGCTTGATGGTGAAAGCAAACGTGGCCCCTTTACCCAGCTCCGATGTTATCCATATATTCCCGCCCATCATCTCCACGATATTTCTGGAGATCGCCAGCCCCAGCCCGGTGCCGCCATACTTGCGGGAAGTGTCGCTCTCCGCCTGCTGGAAGGACTGAAATAAGCGCTCCTGCTGCTCGGGGCTTATGCCTATCCCTGTGTCGGTGACGCTGATCTCCACGGTGCAGGCGTCGCCCTCCAGGCTCAGCAGCCGGGTGTCGATATTGATCGAACCGTTCTCCGGGGTGAACTTCACCGCGTTGCTTAGCAGATTGGTGATGACCTGAGCCAGCCGCTGCTCATCCCCGAACATATACTTCGGGATGGCGTTGTCCACGCGTATGGTGAAGCTCTGGCCCTTCTCGTCGATGCGGTACTTATTCACCGTCACCACCCGTTGGAGCATATTCTCGAAAACGAACTCGGTGGGGGACAACTCAAACTTACCCGCTTCGATTTTCGATACGTCGAGGATGTCGTTGATCACCCCCAGCAAGTGGTTTGACGCGTCCTTTATCTTGCCGATGGCGTAATCCTTCCTGTCGATGCTGCCCGTGGACTCCGCGATGGAAGTCATGCCGATGATGGCGTTCATCGGCGTGCGTATCTCATGGCTCATATTCGCCAGGAAGGCGGATTTCGTCTTGTTTGCCTGCTCGGCCACCTCCAGCATGCGCTTGCGTTCTTCCGCTTCCTTCAGGGCGAGGATGTTGGCCTCATGCTCCTCTTTGGCCAGATCCATATTTTTCACGATGCAGTTGATGGAGATATTTACCTTGAGGGCTATCTTCCTTGCCATGCCCCGGCAGGTATCGTTGCCGCAGGCGCCGCAGTCCACGTTTTTCTTTTCGTCGTCGTCCTTGCCCAGGGCGGCGAAGGCTTCCTCTATATCGTCTTCCGTGATCTCGGGGATGAAGGTATCCACCGGATGATACGCCCTCATGAAGCGATCCAGCTCAAAGCGCCGGTCATAAGTCTCGTACAGGGCCTCAAAATGAGCCCGGTCATAGCCCTCCGTGGCAGCTTTTCTGCGCTTGTCCATGGTTTGGTTTATCTCAAACACATTGGCGCAGTGGGTGCTTGCCGGCCCGATGTTGCATCCGTCGGGGCAGCTCAGCACGTCGAAGACCTCCGGGAGGGTCTCCGCCGGCGTCTCCCCGTATATGTTGAGGATGTCGTAGACCCCAAAGCCTTCGGCCCTGTCGATGCGTATGGTCTTTCCGGTGAAATACTCGATATTCTCCTTCATGCCGCCGGGCATGGGAAACAAGGCGCCCAGCCCGCTTTCGTCATGGTCGAATTCCGTCTCCTCCTCCGGGAGGGCGACATTGTTCTCTTCCAAATAAGCGCGGAGCCCCGCAAAGGTTATGTTGTACTCCGTCAGCTCTGTGCTGTCGAATTCGTCCTTCTTGGCTATGCATGGGGACAGGGCGGCTATGCGGTCTCCGTTGCCCTCGTATACCTTCATATAGATCGCCGCGCAAGCCATGGGGCTCTGTACCGGGGACATGTACTCCAGCAGGTCGTGCCGGTAGATCTCGCAGTAAGACACGATGGCGGGGCAGGGCTGGGTGATGATGGGCCTGAAGCCTTCCCGCTGGAAATATCTCACATGCCCCCAAACGCTGATATCCGCCCCGAGGGACACGTCATAGATCATCTTCACGCCTAGAGCCTTAAGCCAGGTGAACAGGCGCTTCCAGTCCATGATATTTGTCCGTATGGATGGCGCGGCAATGAGGGATATAGGCGCCCCCGCGGCAAGGTCGGTGAAGAAACGCTCCGTATCGTCCACATAGTACCGGGCTTCGTGCTTGCAGGCGGAGATGCACCTGCCGCAGGTGATGCACTTGGTATAGTCCGTGGTGACCTTGATATTGCCCCCTTCGTCCTGGTAGGTGATATTGGCGGTCTCCATGGGGCATTCCCTCACGCAGCGGTTGCAGCCCTTGCAAAGCTCAAGGTTTGTCTTGATTATCTCCCTCACGCTTCAGCCCCCCCGACCGATACGGGATCCGTATCCCGCGCTTCCTGATTGTAGAAAACGACGCGGTTGCGCCCTGCCTCCTTCGCCTGGTATAAAGCTTCATCGGCATACCTCGTCGCGGTCATGACGTCGTCCCCCCGGGATACCCGGGCGACGCCGAAGCTGGCGGATATGGGGATCATCCTGCCCTCATACTCCACGGGCGCGGCGTTGATTTCCAGCCGGATACGGTCTACGGCGTTCATGACGTTTTCCTCGTCCGTATCGCAGAGCAGGAGGATGAATTCTTCCCCGCCGTAGCGGCCAAGCAAGTCATAAGGGCGTATGGCCTTCTTCACCCTTTGCGCGATCTCCTTGAGTACCTTGTCCCCCGCCAGATGCCCGTAGGTGTCGTTCACCGCCTTGAAGTGGTCCAGGTCGTATATCGCCACGAAGCAGTCGTTGCGCAGCCGGAGGGATCTGGAGATCTGGAGGTCCGCCAGGTCGAGGAAGTAACGCCGGTTGAATATCTCCGTCAGGGAATCATAGTTTGCGATTTCTTCCAGCTTCTTGCCGAGCCTCACGTTTTTGATCAGCACGGCGACGGTGACCCCCAGCACCAGGAAAAGAGCGGCGATAAATATACTGAGGTACATCGTCCGCTGCTCCGACATCCTCTTTGAGTAATCATAGGACCGCCCCGTCCAGCCGATCTCGATGACGTCGGTCAACACATACTCCTGGGCCTTGTTGATGATGGAACACAATACCGGGTCGCTCTTGTTGAAACCGAAGTATGAGTCCAGGGAAGAATCCAGCTTGATGTTGATCTTCAGCCCGGATTTCTCCCTGTAGTTCTGCTCCGCCAGGAGGTTGTACTCCGACCCCATGAGCAGCTCCACGTCACCCCGCTCCAGGGCGTCCAGGCAGTCGTTTTGCGTGTCGTACTCGATCAGGGTCTTATGGTCGGGAAATAGCTCCCGGAATTTATCCAGCTTCCCCGAGTTCTTCACCGCGCCCACCGACGTCCTGGCCACCTGATAGATCTCCAGGTTCGGGTAGCCGGACTTGGAGATCAGCGCGTAGTAAGTAGCCGCGTATGGTTTTTCACTCCAGATGAACCGTTCGCCCCTGTCCTCCGTCCGCAGAAGCTGGGCTACCATATGTATTTCCCCTGTGTTCAGGCCCTCGTATATCTCCGCCCAGGTGGCGTCTTTCCCCACCGCCGGCGTGAATTCCAAATCGATGAGCCTGCCGATCTCCGCGAGGACGTCCACAGCTATCCCCTCGTAGGCGTCTTCTTTCGTGTTGAAGAAGTTGACGGGGTAGTTGTCGTGCTCATAAGCCACGGATATGGCGCCTCCGCGGCCGGCCAGCTCTTCGATGAAAGCCTTCTCTTCATCGGTGAAGGAGGCCCTCAGCTTGTGTTTCGCGTAATCGAGCTCGCCATCTTTATAGAAGGCGTAGAGCTTATCCAGCCCTCCGGCTTCGATATACTTGTCCACCACCGAGATCACCGGGGCAAGGGAGAGGGACGAGGTGGTCAGAGACACAGGGGAGTGTACCATGGGGAAAAGCACCTGGGAGCGGATAAAGGGATACCCGGCAAAGGCGGGATCCGCCACCGCCTCGCCGATGAAGGCGTCGATATCCCCGTCCCGGAGCATGGCGGCGGCTATATCATAGTTGTCCACGTCTACCCGCTGAAACTCATAATGATACTTTTCCGCGACGGAATCCGCCGTAACGGAATCCGTAAGGAAACCTATCCTCAGCCCGCCCACGTCCGCTTCCGTCTTTATCTTCGCATCGACCGTGGTGAACACCCTCAGCATACGTACCGCGATCGGGCTCGTCATGGTAAAGACGCCCATCCGCTCCTCCGTGGGGGTGAGCTCGCCGGTGAAGTCCAGCTCCCCGGATTCGAGGCTTTCCATCAATCTGTCCCAGTCGTACAAGCTCAGCCTGAACTCCGCGTCAAACAACTCCGACAGAAGGCCGCAGAGCATAGACGCGAAACCTGCCGTCGAGCCGTCCGGCAGGGGGAAGGCTTCCGTGGCAAGGCAGGCGCCGTAAGTGAAGAATCCTCTCTCGGACTTCAGCGCCTCTATATCCCGTATCTCATCCCCGGTGACGCCGGGTATATCCCGGTAAGTGCGGATGGCGTCCGCGCTTAAGCCCGGCGCCGGCGCCGCGCCGCATCCCGCTATGGGCAGGACGAGGCACAGGGTCAGTAAAGCCGCGCATAGGCGCTTCATCACAAAGCTTTCCAACAACGTCATAAAGTCTCCAGAAACCGCTCCGTGGCGGCGGTCAGTTCGTCAAAATCACTATGCAGTAAATGCTCGGCGATATCGCTGAGGAATTCCCCTATGGGCTGCGGCCAGGGCTTGTCCCTCAGCTCGCCGATAAGATTTCTCGCGGTCTTCTTGTCAAAGCTTCCGCAAGCTTCTTTGATTTTCAGCAGCGTCTCACGCAGATAGGGCAGATCCGCGTCGGCAGCCTCTCCGCCTCCGCCCTCGTCGTGAGGCGCGAGCCTTTCCGTCACTACCCGCAGGGCGTCCAGGAAAGCCGGGGTCTCCGTAGTCATGGCGGTGGTATTGCCTTCCCTGCCCGCGGCTTCCAGCTTCAGGGCTACGGCGGACAACTCCGCCTCCCCGATATTCGCCAGGGCGCTCTTCATCCCGTGGACATTGATGACATAAGCCCTGACGTCTTCCTCGCTGTAGGCGCCTTGCCTGGCCATCAGCTCCTCCAGTATGCCCAGGGCGCGTTTCGCGTCCCGGACGAAGACCTCGGCGAAGCGCGGGTCGATGGCCGGCTGATCCGGCTCCTCAAGGGCCATGCTGTGCTTCGCCTCCGCCTGGCGGCGCGCCTCTTCGATGACCTCCGGCGTCTGCTTGTCCCGGATGAATTTGTTTAATACCGTATTAAGCTGCCTTATGTCGATGGGTTTGGAGATGAAATCATCAAAGCCGTTAGACAGGAACAAATCAGACTGCCCGATTACCGCGTTGGCGGTAAGGGCAACGATGGGCTGGTCATAACCACCGCCCCGGATGATCTTCGTAGCCTCCATGCCGTCCATCTTCGGCATCATATGATCCATAAATACGATGTCGTACACATTGCCGTTGTTGATCATCTCCACCGCCTCAAAGCCGCTCCCCGCCGAGTCGACCTTGAGCCCGTAAGGCGTCATCAGCCCCGTGGCTACAAAGATATTGGTCTCCACATCGTCTACGATGAGGACGCTGCCATAAGGCATGGGCTCCCTGGTGATTTGTACCCGCTTCATCTGTGCCCTGCTGCTTTGCCGGAACTGGTGCAGATTATCCGTCATCTCCTTGCCCAGGGGCCCTGCGCCCCCGTCGCCCTGAGGCAGCCGTATGGTAAACACAGAGCCTTTACCCGGCTCGCTGTCCACCAGTATCTCGCCGTTCATCATGCGGATGAGGTTTTGGGTGATGCTCATGCCCAGGCCTGTGCCTTCGGTGGTGCGGTTTGCCTGCTGGTTGAAGCGGGAGTACTGGTCAAACAGGCGGTCTACCTGCTCCTTCGACATCCCCTGCCCCGTATCGCTCACGCGGAAGACGAGGATCGCGCCTTCCGTCTCCCCTTCCCCTTGCCCGGCCTCGGCGGAGACGGAGAGGTTCACCGTGCCTTCCGCCGTGTACTTGAAGGCGTTGGAGAGGAGATTATTTAATATCTGCTTGACGCGGAGCTCATCTCCGATGAGCACCGTAGGCGTATTGTCGTCCACGTCCAGGTCGAAGGCGATGGGCTTGCTCCCGATGCGCATCATGTTAAGCTGCGCCGTATCGCTGAGCAGGCTGGCGATCTCATACCTGGCGATGATCAGCTCCATCTTGCCCGCTTCGATCTTCGACAGGTCCAATATGTCGTTGATGATGCCCAGGAGCAGGTCGCCGGAGCTGTATATCTTCCCCAGGCCCTCTTTGACCTGGGGATCCAGGCTTTCATTGAGGAGCTGTATCTCGGTGATGCCCAGTATGGCGTTTAGCGGCGTCCTTATCTCATGGCTCATATTGCTGAGGAAGTCGCTCTTCGCCCGGTTGGCAGCCCTGGCTTCCTCCACGGCCTCGCTGAGCTGCTCGTCCCGGCGGATGAGCTCGTTTTCCCTCTCGTGCATTTCCGTCATGTCAAAGATATAACCTACCAGGGCAAAGCTGTCCCCATAGGGTATCCTGATCAGCTCCACGCTGAGTATGCGCGTCTCGTTGATGATGTTGAGCTCAGTATCGAATTTCGTATATCCGTCCCGGGCGGCGGCGACCAGCCTCTCCTGCATGGATATGGAAGCGCGGCCGTCGGACTGGTACTCCGGTATGCTCCTGACCATACGTGTGACGAAGCCCTCAAGCATTTCCTCCTTGTTTTCAAAGCCCATGAATTCGACTGCCGCCGGGTTGCAGTCCACTACCCGGAACTCGCCGTCGAAGAGGATGTTGATCTGAGGGTTGGCGCTAAACATAGCGGAGACCGTCTCCTGGGCTTTCTGCAAGTCGCCTACGGTAGCCTGTATATCTAAAGTGATCTCCTTGACTTTCTGATCCAGGCCGGCGTTGAGCTTACGGTTTCTGATCAGGAAGTATCCCGTGAGTATCAACGCCAGGGAAAGTACGATGGCGATGGCCCCGAAGTACAGCGACCTCTGGTGGGCAAGGTTCTTCGCGTAGTCATAACCCCGGCTGGTCCAGTCGTTGGAAATGGTGGCCAGGTCCACGAAAGCCTGAGCCTTGTCAACGATAGAGCACAAAAGCGTCTCATCGACATTGAAGCCGAAGTACGAGTACATGGGCGAGCCGAAACGGATATTGATTTTAAACCCCGGCTTCTCCCGGTAGTTTTGCTGCATGAGGAGCAGATAATCCGAACCCATGAGCAAGTCGATATCCCCCGACTCCAGGGCGTCCAGCACGTCGATCTGGTCGTCGAAGTAAACGAGATTGTCGTTCTCCGGGAACCATTCGTTGTACTTATCCGCAAAGGCGGACTTTCGGATGGCGCCGACTTTAGCCCGCACCACCTGATAGCTGGCGATGCTGGGGTACTTCGTCTGAGACAGGAGGGCATAATACGCCGACGCGTAGGGGGACTCCGTCCAAAGGAAGTTCCCCTTGCGCTCCTCGGAGTACAGCAGCTGGGATACCATGGACGCCTCCCCGGACCGGAGCATCTCCAGGATCTCCGACCAGGGGGTCTTCTCATCGTTGGCCACCTCAAACCCGATCCCGATGAGCTCGCCTACCCTCTCCAGGACGTCCACGGCTATGCCCTGAAAATCCTTGTCTTCTTTATCATAGAAGCATACAGGGTAATTATCCTGCTCAAGGGCCACCTTGATGGCGCCGCCCCTGGCGATGACCCCTTGGATGTACGCCTTCTCCTCGGCGGTAAGGGACTTGTTTAATTTATTGCGGGCGTATTCCTTATTACACTCCCTATAGTAGTCGAAGAGGACGTCTATGCCCCCCGCGGTCAAGTACTTATTAAACACCTCGATGATGGGCTTAAGCCCCGGATCAGCCGTTGTCAGGGAAACCGACGTATAGACCAGGGGGAAAAACTCTTTCGAATGGACATAACCGTAAGCGTCAAAGAACGGGTCGATGACCCCTTCGGATATGAAGGCGTCGATCTCCCCGGACTTCAGCATGAGGGCCGCGGCGTCGAAGCTCTCCACTTCCACGGTATGGAAGGTGAGCTCCGGGTAGTAGCGCTTCACCTGGTCTGTATCGACGGTGCCCGCCAGGGAGCCTATGTACAGCCCGTTTACGTCTTTTTCCGTAACTATGCTGTGATTGTCTTCGTGGACAAATATACGCAGGGTGCGCTCGGCGATGGGATGGGTCATGGAGTAGACCTGCATACGCTCAGGCGTGGGGGTCAGGTCGCCGGTAAAATCTATCCGCTGCTCGTCGATGCCGCTTTTAAGCGTATCCCAATCGTAGAGCTTCAGAGTGAAGTCGATCTCAAAAAGCCGGGAGAGCAGAGCGCAGAACTCAGCGGTAAAGCCCGCGTACGTCCCGTCGGGGAGGATGAACGCTTCCGTCTCCTCCATCTGCCCGAAGGAAAAGCTTCCCCGGGCGCTTCGGAGCTTGTCGATCTCCGCGATCTCCTCTTCGGTGACGCCGGGTATGTCGCGAAATGAAGTGATGGAAGCCGCGTCGGCAGCGGCTTTCGGGGCCGAGCCGCATCCCGGCAAAAAGAGAACAAGTATCAAGAACGACAATAGGCAAATCCACCGTCTCATATACATCCTCCTAAGCTATCCCATGCCGAAACATTTTCCCCATGTTTCCGCTCATTTTGAGCACTCGATTTAAACAATTATATCATAAATGTCGGCGGAAAGCCCGAATAATCGAAAAAGCAGCGGCGATATGTGCTTACACAGATGGTTGCAGTTCAGGGGGCTGGGGAATGGGGCTATACCTGCTCAGCGGCTGCTATCTGCATCGAAGAAACACCTTCCAGCCATGGTTCGCTCCAACACACCGGCGTCGAGCCGACTTCGTGTCGGCCTCCGCCTGTAAAATCGTCCATGATTTCACTGTGTTTACGCCTGTATGCCATGATCGTGTCTGGGCTATCTGCGCCGCAATGCCGCTATAGCAGGTTTAGCCCTATTCCCCAGCCCCCTGAACTGCAACCATAAAAGCGGCGATATAACGCGCCGCTTTTGCTTTCGCTTGCGCGCTATACCGCCGCCGCTTAAACTGACGCCGCAGCCGAAGCCTTGGTCAGGGCAGCACTATGCTCTGCCCCGGGAAGATGAGATGGGGGTTCTTCAGATCGTTGATCCGCTGAAGCTCCTGCCAGGTAGTGCCATGGGCGGCGGCTATCTTCCAGAGGACGTCGCCGGACTTCACCACATAGACGCCGCCGGAGGGGGCGGGTGGCGGAGCCGGGGCCTCAGCCGCGGGCTCTTCCTCAGCAGCCGGCTCTTCTTCCGCCGGCTCTTCCGTGAGCGGCGGCGGAGCGGCCGGTGTGGCTTTGGCTTCATACTCTATGGCGTCGCTGAGCACGGAAGGCGCGCCCCAGACGGTCGCGGGCTCAAATCCCGCCACCGGGACGTCCACTTCCGGCAGGGCCTGGACGCGTATATAATACGTCCCCTCGGCAAGGCCCAACGCGGCCGGGTCGTACTTCCGTACAAATCTCCAATCGGCGCCGTTGCCGGTGAGATCCTGGGGTAAAGCGGCCAGAGTCCCGGTAGCTGCGGCGTTTGCCGGGTCGGTGTCCTCCGCCGAAGCGAAGGCGAAGATATTGTACTTGGCCCTGACCACATTGTACCAGCGCAGTACGCCGGCAGCCGCGTCAAAACAAATCCCCGCGGGGGAATCCGCGTTGGTGGGATCCCCTACGTCGCCGTCCTCCCCAGCCTCGACCTGACGGAAGCGGAAGGTAGGGTCGTCATACATCAGCCCTAGGGTCCACTGCTCCACGCCCTGCATGTTGATGACATTCGTATAACCGGCGCTGGTCAGGTTCCGGGACGCGGTGAGAGACCTTCCGCCCCCCCTGCAGTATACAACGATGGTGACGGCGCCCTTGTCGGCCACGTGGCCAAACAGGGCTTCAGCTTTCTCCGTGGTATTGAAGTCCTGGGCGGTGATCCGGTTGCCTTCGCTGAACCGGATGTAGCCTTCATCGGAAAACTCCGTGGGGCCGCGCAGATCCACGATACGGAGGTCGGCGTCCGGGGTAGTACCCAGCTTGCCCGCCGCCAGCAGGGGTTCGATGGCGTCCCTGCCCTCTTGTGGCCCGTAAGCGATGGAGTATGTCTCACCGTCGGGGAGCAGGGCGCTCAGCCCGGAGTTGATCTCCGGGTTGCCGGCGTCTACCGCCTGTATCCGGAACCAATACTGGCCGGGCTTAAGGTTTGTGGTATCCCCCTTGGCGTCGCCGGGGAAGTAGGCGTCCCCCAGCCCTGCCGGCTGGTAGCCAGCCGGAAGGCTGCGCGTCGCCCCGGGCGCGATATCTTTGAATTGGATCAACCTGACGTCGATGAGTATCTCATCGTCCACAAGTTGCACGGCTTGGGTGCGCAGCGTGCCGCCTGTGGTCTGCGACCCCAGGGTGGGCCCGACATTTTCCGCCACGGCAAGGCGGTTGGCGTCGGCTTCCGCGTCGGCTTTACTGGCATAGGCGTATACATTATAGCCCGTGGCGCCGGGTACCGGCTTGAATACCAGGGAGCGGAACTGTATGTGTTGTGCCGGGTTGAGGGGGGTGCCGTCGGGCATCTCGGAAGGTTCGCCCTTAGGGATCTGCACCGGGGTCGCCAGCTGGTCGTCGGCGAATATCGGCGCAGTAAAGCCAAATACCATGACGATAGACAAAAACAATGCCACGGAGCGTTTGCCGGATTTGATTTTCTTTGTCATGATTGATTTCTCCTTCCTCTTCGTTGCGCGTTAGAACTGGATCGCTTTATTCTTTCTGGTTTTCTCCTTCTTGCTGCCGGATACCAGCTGGACACGGATGCGCGGGTCGATGAAAGCATAGGCGACGTCTACGACAAGGTTGACCACGCAGATGAGCAGGGACATGGCGATCACCGCGCCGTTGATGGCGGGGTAATCCCTCGCCAGCACCCCGCTCATGATATATACCCCCATGCCGTTGATGGAAAATAAAGTCTCCACAATAATAGAACCGGCAAAGATATTCGCCACGGACAAGCCGGCGATGGTGGTGAGGGGGATGAGGCAATTCTTCAAAGCGTGCTTGCGGACGACCACATTTTCCTTGAGCCCTTTCGCCCTGGCGGTAGTGATATAGTCCTGCCGGATCACTTCCAGCATGGTGGTGCGGGTCATCCGGAGATACACGGCGAGGCTGCCGACGGAGGAGCAGAATACCGGCAGGATCCAGGCCCGCCATTCGTTCAGGCCTCTGACGGGGAGCCATCGGAGCACGACGCAGAAGAGTATAGCGCAAAGGAGCGCCAGGACAAAGCTGGGGATAGCCGCCAGGATCAACGATATCGACGTCAATGTGATGTCTAGGGCGCTATACTGCTTCAGCGCGGATACCATGCCGCAGGGGAGCCCGATCGACAGCATGAGCAGTATGCCCAGCAAGCTTAACTTAAACGTGACAGGGAGCCTGGTGGCCAGTTCTTCCGCCACGCGGAAACCGGAGGCGTATGACCTGCCCAGATCAAGCCTGGTGATGATCCTCCAGATGTAGTTGCCAAGCTGGACGATATACGGGGCGTCCAGGCCCACATCCCCTACCCTCGCCCTGGTGGTCATGGGGGAACCGGGCAGATTATAGGAAATCGTATATACGATGACGATCACGCCGATCATCACCGGGATGACCCATAGTATCCGCTTTATGATGTACTTAATCAAAGGTGAGACCTCTTTCAACGGTATAGTCGGGACAGTATCGTCAGCAAAACGATACAAAGCGAGCGATAGCCGTAAGGCTACAGCCCGCTTTAGAACTCTTTATCTGGTAATTCCAACGATAAAAAATCTGGCAATAATTCTATAAACCATTGATCTGCCTGACATTATGACATGATACAAAGTGGTTGGGCATGACTTCGTCGTAAGTGGGCGCCTGGCTGCGGCACTGATCTGTAGCGTACTGGCAGCGGGCCAGGAACCTGCACTCGTCCTTCGGCTCGATGGGGGAGGATAACTCGCCCATCAGCTCCACCTGCCGCTTCTCGTGGTCTATGCTCGGCACCGGGATCGCGGACAGGAGCCCTTTGGTGTAAGGATGCAGCGGCTTATTGAAAAGCTCCTTCGAAGGGCTCTTCTCCACCATGACCCCAATGTACATGACCAGGATGTCCGTGGAGATATGCTTCACCACCGACAGGTCGTGGGTCACGAAGATGTAGGTCAGCCCCTGCTGCTGCTGCAGATCCTGAAGCAGGTTCAATATCTGGGCCTGGATGGACACGTCTAATGCCGATACGGGCTCGTCGCAGACGATGAACTTCGGCGAAAGGGACAAGGCCCTGGCTACGCCGATGCGCTGCCTGCGCCCGCCGTCCAGCTCATGGGGGTAGGAGAAAGCGAAGCGCCTTGCAAGACCCACCAGATCCATCAGCTCATAAACCTTTTTCTGTCGGTCCGCTTTATTATACAGTTTAAACACTTTCAGCGGGTCGGCGATGAGCTCTGAGACGCAAAGCCTGGGGTTTAGGGAAGAATACGGATCCTGGAAGATGATCTGCATCTGCTTGCGGAGCTCAAGGCTGTCGTTTTCGCTGATATCCGTGATGTCCTTGCCCTCGAAGCTGATCCTGCCGCCGGTGGGCTCAAGGAGCTTGAGTACGACGCGCCCCAGGGTGGACTTGCCGCATCCGCTTTCCCCCACCACGCCCAGGGTCTCCCCTTCGTTGATGGTAAATGTGACGTCGTCCACGGCATGGAGCATCCCGCCCGGCGTACTAAAGTATTTCTTCAGGTGTTCGACCCTGACAAGCTCGCCCATCTATATCTCCCCCTTCACGGCGCGCGGGCATCTTACGAAATGCCCCGGCTCGATTTCCGTATAGTCCGGCAACGTCGTCTTGCAGTCGTCGCAGACATGGTTGCACCTCTCGTGGAACTTGCACCCGGAAGGCAGATCCGCCGGGTCGGGCATCAGGCCCTGGATGGGGCTCAGCCTGTCCACGTCTTTGTCCAGTGAAGGGATCGACCCAAAGAGCCCGATCGTATAGGGATGCTTCGCGTTGCGGAAGATGTGTTCCAGAAGCCCGTATTCGACGATCTCGCCGGCGTACATGATCGCCACCTCGTCGCAGGTCTCCGCCACGATCCCCAGGTCATGGGTGATCAGGAGCATGGACGTCTTGAACTCCTTCTTCAGATCGTTCATCATCTCCAGCACCTGGGCCTGGATAGTGACGTCCAACGCAGTTGTGGGCTCGTCGGCGATGAGGAGCTTGGGGTTGCATGCCAGAGCCATGGCGATGACCACGCGCTGCTTCATGCCCCCGGAAAACTGATGGGGGTACTCCACGCTCCGCTCCGGCTGAATGCCTACCGTCTCCAGCATCTTGAGGCTCTTCACCATCGCTTCCGCTTTCGTGCAGTTCTGATGCAGCTCGATGACTTCGGCGATCTGGTCGCCTACCCGGATGATGGGGTTGAGCGCCGTCATAGGGTCCTGAAATATCATGGAGATCTCATTGCCCCTGATCTTCCGGAGATCGTTGTCACCGGCCTTTAACATATCCTTGCCTTCAAAGAAGATTTCCCCGCTGATGATCTTTCCGGGGGGATCCGGCACAAGCCGGAGTATGCCCAGAGCCGTAGTGGTCTTGCCGGCGCCGGTCTCGCCCACGAGGCCCAGCGTACTGCTCTCCCCGATGGATAGGTTTATCCCGTTTACCGCCTTGACCGTGTTGTCTCTGGTCACGTAGTGTATGGTCAGCCCTTTGATGTCCAATAAACTCATATTGCCGCCCTCCTAATCCTTAAGCCTTGGATCCAGGGCGTCCCTGAGCCCGTCGCCAAACAGGTTGAACCCAAACACCGTCAAGATGATACACATCGACGGAAATACGATGATCGGCCAGAATTCGCGGATATACTGGCGGCCCCCCCCCCGCATGGAGGCCCCCCCCCGGGGGGGGGGGCGCGCCGCCCAACCCGAGCAGAGCCACCCC
>WRIW01000021.1 GCA_009782505.1 Clostridiales bacterium | reverse complement strand
CGCCCGCATCCTCAGCCTTCTCAGTCACGTACCATCAGAAGTACGCTCCTTCGAGGCTTTCGTCGCTTGCCTTGCCAGAAGCAAAAAATCCTGCGTGTCTTAGAATTTATTTCCCTTAGTCCTTTTTCGGCCAGTACTTGTCGATCATATCCTGCCGGATACGCTTTAGTTCGTTTTGCGGCAGTATCGTCAGCAGTTCCCAGCCCAAGTCCAGGGTCTCCTGGATGGAGCGGTTGGTCTCGTAGCCCTGGGACACATACCGCTTCTCAAACTCGTCGGCGAAAAGGGCGTATTTCTTGTCCACTTCCGTCAGCGCCGCCTCGCCCAGGATGGTCATGAGCTCCTTGGCGTCCTTACCCTTGGCGTAAGCCGCGAACAACTGGTTCATGGTGCCGGCGTGGTCTTCCCTGGTCTTGCCTTCGCCTATGCCCTTATCTTTCAGGCGGGACAGGGAGGGCAGTACGTCGATGGGCGGCGTCATGCCTTTGCGGTACAGCTCCCGGGCGAGGATGATCTGGCCCTCGGTGATGTAGCCGGTGAGGTCGGGGATGGGATGGGTCTTGTCGTCTTCCGGCATGGACAGGATGGGGATCATGGTGATGGAGCCCTCGTTGTCCAGGCGGCGGCCGGCACGCTCGTACATGGTCGCCAGGTCAGTATAGAGGTAACCGGGATAACCGCGGCGGCCGGGCACTTCCTTACGGGCGGCGGACACTTCGCGGAGGGCTTCGGCATAGTTGGTGATGTCCGTGATGATGATCAGCACCTGCATGTTCTTCTCATAAGCCAGATATTCGGCGGCGGTGAGCGCCATACGGGGCGTGGCGATACGTTCGATGGCCGGGTCGTTGGCCAGGTTCATGAACAGCACCGTGCGGTCGATGGCCCCCGTCTTCTTGAAGTCGGAGATGAAGAAGTCCGCTTCCTCAAAGGTGATCCCGACCGCGGCGAAAACCACGGCAAAGGTGGTATCCTCCGTCAGTACCCTGGCCTGGCGGGCGATCTGCGCACCCAGGTTGGCGTGGGGCAAGCCGGAGCCGGAGAATATGGGCAGCTTCTGGCCGCGAACCAGTGTATTTAAGCCGTCGATGGCGGATACGCCGGTCTGGATGAACTCGTTGGGGTAGTCCCGGGCGGCGGGGTTGGTGGGTAAGCCGTTGATGTCCATCTTCTTTTCCGCCAGTATGTCCGGGCCGCCGTCTATGGGGTTGCCCATGCCGTCGAAGACCCGGCCAAGCATATCGCCGGACACGGCAAGCTCGATGCTGTGGCCCAGGAACCGGACCTTCGAGCCGGCCAGGTTGATACCGGCGGAGCTCTCAAATAACTGTACCAGGGCGTTGCTGCCGTTGATCTCCAGCACCTTGCAGCGCCGGGTCTCCCCGTTCTGCAGCTGGATCTCCCCCAGCTCGTCGTAAGTGACGTTTTCCACGTCCCGGATGAGCATCAGGGGGCCGGCTACCTCTTGTATGGTACGATATTCCTTGATCATTGGTCGTCGCCTCCTTTCTCAACCAGGGCGTTGATCTGAGACGTCATTTCACTCACGATCTCGTCGTAAACCTTCTCGTACTCGGCCTGGTCCACATCCTTGGCGCGGCTGATACGGTCCCGGGCGGTGATGCTGAAAAGGGCGTTCATATCGGCGCCGGCAGTGATGGCCGCCGAGCCCTGATGGTGGTACTCGAGGATCATCTTCAGCAAACGGTACTGCTTGCCGAAGGACGTATAAGCGTCGGTATCCACGAAAGCATTCTGCTGCAGGAAGTCCTCCCGGACCATCCTGGCGGTCTCCATGGTGAGCCTGTCCTGGGGCGAGAGGGCGTCGATGCCCACCAGGCGCACGATTTCATTGAGTTCGCTCTCCAACTGCAGCAGGTTCATCGTCTCGCCCCGCTGGGCCATGAAATCCTTATCCACATTCTCATTGAACCAGTCGGCGAGGCGGTCCTCATACAGGGAATAGCTGTTCAGCCAGTTGATGGCGGGGAAGTGGCGGGCGTAAGCCAGGTTGGCGTCCAGGCCCCAGAATACTTTGACGATACGAAGGGTGCCCTGGGATACCGGCTCGGAGATGTCGCCGCCGGGGGGGGACACAGCTCCGATGGCGGAGAGGGAAGCCGTACGCTCGTCGCTGCCCAGGCAGCGGAAGTAGCCTGCCCGTTCATAGAACTGAGCCAGGCGGGAGCCCAAGTAAGCGGGGTAACCTTCTTCGCCGGGCATCTCTTCCAGGCGGCCGGACATCTCGCGCAGGGCTTCGGCCCAGCGGGAGGTAGAGTCGGCGATGACCGCCACGGAGTAACCCATATCCCGGAAGTACTCGGCGATGGTGATACCCGTATAGACCGAAGCTTCCCGTGCCGCCACAGGCATATCTGAAGTATTAGCGATGAGCACGGTCCGGGTCATCAGGCTTTCGCCTGTGCGGGGGTCTTTCAGCTCCGGGAACTCACGGAGCACGTCGGTCATTTCATTGCCCCGCTCGCCGCAGCCGATGTAGACCACGATCTCCACGTCGGACCACTTGGCGAGCTGATGCTGCACCACGGTCTTGCCTGAGCCGAAGGGGCCGGGCACCGCCGCTGTGCCGCCTTTGGCGATGGGAAAGAGGGTATCGATGATCCGCTGGCCCGTATTCATAGGTACATTGGGAGGCAGCTTCTCTTTGTACGGGCGCCCGATCCGGACCGGCCACTTCTGGGACATGGTCAGGGGCTCTTCGCTGCCGTCTTCCTTCGTCAGCACGGCTACGGTATCCTTCACGGTAAACTCCCCGGAGTTGATCTCCTTGACCGTACCTGCCGTATTGGGCGGAACCATGATCTTCAGGCGCACCACGGAAGTCTCCTGCACCTCGCCGATGATATCGCCGCCTATGACCTTATCGCCGACTTTGACGGTGGGTTCGAAGTTCCACAGTTTGTCATAACTGATGGGGGACACTTGTATCCCCCTGGTGATACTGGGGCCCACCAGGGCGCGGATGGCTTCCAGAGGCCGCTGGATGCCGTCGTAGATGGTGGTGATCATGCCGGGGCCCAGTTCCACGGACAAGGGGGAGCCTGTGGTGACCACGTCGTCGCCGGGGCCGATGCCGGCGGTCTCCTCATAAACCTGGATGGAAGCCTGATCGCCCCTCATCTCCAGTATCTCGCCAATCAGTTGCTGGCTTCCCACATGAACCACGTCAAACATATTGGCGTCCTTCATGCCGGTAGCGGTAATCAACGGACCGGCGACTTTCAGTATCTTGCCAGTTTCCATATCGTTATCACCCGCCTATTCATTCTTTAGTATATTAGAGCCTACGGCTTTTTCTACAGCCTTATTGACATTCTCAATACCGATACCCAGAGACCCGGTCTTGCCCGGGATCAGTATGATCGCCGGACGCAAGGCGTTGGTATAACGGTCGATTTCGGCCGGTATCTCCTGGGCCAACTGCTCTGTCATATAGATCACGGCGCAGTCTTCCGCCGCCAGCCTGTGTATGGCGGCCCTGGCTTCCTCGCCGGTATCGGCGAAAACCGTCTCCAGGCCTAAGGCCTTGAAGCCGAGGGCGCTGTCCCGGTCGCCGATTACAGCAATCTTATACATAGTGTACCTCCGAATACTCAGAGTCGTTGGATTCGCCGGTCATTTTTTTGTATGACAAGGCGGAAGAAGGAGGCATACCCGACTGTGGTATGGCGACTGATGACAACGCAGTCAGGCGGAAAAAGGACGGCGAAGGCAGCGGCAATGAGTATTTGGAGTTACACATATGAATCCCTCAGCCTTTCCGTTATCATCTCAGCGGCAAGCCCGGCCAGCCGCCCGGTGATGACCGTGCGTACCGACGTCAGCTCCGCCTCCACCGCCGCCAGATACCCGATGAGCGGCTCGGCGCCGAAAGCTACATATTTCGCTTTTTTCAGATACTTGAGCAGGGCGTCGTCGCAGGCCATATCCACATCCGACAGGCTCGCCTCGCCCCGCAGGGCCTGGGCGCCCGTCTGCGCCGCGGCGGCCAGAGGGGATGTACCAAACACCGCCTCCACTACGTCCGGCGTCACGTCCCCAAGCAGGCGGGAGATAGCCACGCTGCCTCCGGGTACCAGGGCATAGCGGAGCACCTCCGCCCCCTTGCCCATCCGGCGAAGGCGGACGGCTACCCGCAGGTTTACGCTGTCGATCATTTGGATCACGTAACCTGTGAGAAACTTCGAGTTAAGGGACTCCGCCATTTCCAGCATATCCGCGTACATAGCTTTATCCAGGATCAGATCCAGCAGTTGGGGGTCTTGGGTCCTGGCTAATACGTCCCTGGCTTCGGCGATGCTCTCCGCCATCTGCTTACTCATGGCGGAAAAGCTGTCCTCCTGGAGCATGAGCCTCAGTTGGCGGATGGGAAACCTGCCGCTTTCGATCTGCAGATCCCCGGCGTCGTCCCCGGTAGCCTCGCCCTTGAGTAAAGCTTTCAGGTTATGGTAGTCATACTTGATCAGGAACACATCGGGCAGCCGTTTATCCGGCGCCAGGCTCCGTATCAGGGCAAAGGCTTCGCTCCTGCGGCTGGACAGTACTTCCTCCACCGCGGCCATGGTCGGGCTGGGTACTTCCGGCCAACCGGACTCGCCGAGCAGCTTCAGGGCGTCTTCCGGGGTCCTCGCCTCGCTCATCCGCTCCAGCTTCTCCCGGGTCAGGAGGTTCTTCTCCATGCTTTTGATACGCGCGCTGGCATATAAGTATTCGGTATCTTTTATCTCTTTCACTTTAGCCAAATCCCGTACCTCCTTACCCGAAGAGCGCGTGAGCCACGTCCAGGGTCAGATCCTCCCTGGAAAGCCGCAGGATGGTGTCTAACGTGCAGTTCACTTCCACATCCCCGGACTTCATCAGAAAACCTCCCTCGAAGCTCCCGGCTTCCGCGGAAATGGTCAGGGCGCCTTTTTTACCGGCTTTGGCCAGCAGACCATTGGCGCCGTCCAGCACCTTCTGCCCGCAGCCATTCTTATCCTTCGGGGAGAAAACGAGCTCCTCGCTTCCCGTGGTAGACGCCTCCGCGGCGAGCTTCGCCAGCAGGCCCGTATACTCCGGCTCCGGAAGGGCCAGGAGTTTATGCAAGGCGGCGTCGAAAGCCCGGGAAATCAGGCTTTGCTTAGTCGCCAGAAGCTGCTGCTTGGCCTCCTGCTCGGCAGCGGAAGCGGCCCGGCGCCGGATCTCTTCAGCCTGGACTTTGCCGGCGGCCAGCGCCTTATCGGACTCCTCTTTCGCCAAAGCGGCGTACCGCTCCGCTATCGCGCCGGCTTCCGACTTAGCTTCCGCCAGGACGGTTTCGATTTCCGCCCTGACGTCCTCGGTGATCTTGCCGGCGATTTTATCGATTCCATTCATCGAAACATCTCCTTATACCGCGATACCCATCCACATCAGGAAGGAAATCAGCAGGGCGAAAACGGCGTAGGTTTCCACCAGGGCGGGATACATCATGGCCTTACCCAGCTCTTCCGGGCGCTTGGCGATGATGCCCATACAGGCCGCGGACGCGCGTCCCTGGGCGATGCCCGAGGTCAAACCCACAAAACCCATGGTCAGGCCGGCAAACAGGAAGCGCATGCCCACAGAGGGGTCAAGATTAGCCGCCGGGCCGCCGATGATGCCGATCTTCAGTAGGATCAGGAACGCGATAATGAGGCCGTATATGCCTTGGGTGCCCGGCAGGGCCTGGAGCAGCAGCGTCTGTCCGAATTTGTTGGGATCCTCCGTCAGGACGCCCGCCGCCGCCTCGCCGGCGATGCCGCAGCCCCTGGCTGAACCGGTGCCTGCCAGCAGGCAGGATAGAGCCGCGCCAAGCATAGCCAAAGATGTTCCGCTAAAAAGACTTGTGATCCAGTTCATTGTTAGTTACCCTCCTTAATGATTTCAATGTATTTGGTTTTATTAAATAACGGGGCGAACGGACGTCCGCCCGGCTCAAAAAACTTGCCGAAGAATTCGATGTACTGCAGACGGCTGGTATGCACATAGGTGCCCAGGATGTTGATGACTACATTGAACGTATGGCCGATGGCGAAAATGAGGAGAAAAACGAACCAGCCGACGACGGAACCCCCGCCCAGGGTGCCCATAGTATTCATGACCTGGGCGATGACCGCCGAGGCCAGCCCCAGGGCCAGGAGGCGGGCATAAGACAGGATGTCCGAAAGATAGCTGGTAGCGCCGTACAGGCTGCCCAGCCCGCTGATGAGCCTGCTGACGGGGTTCTTCTTCTCCCTGCCGCCAAAGATCACGATCCCCAGGGCGCCCACGGCAAAGACGACCAGGCCGGCGGTGATGGACGAGCCGCCCAGGACGCTAAGGGCGGTGACCGGTATACCGAGAAGGAGGATCATCCAGAACCCGGCGTCGCACAACGCGTCGAAGGCGCGGCCGTGCTTGATCAGCTTATACGCGTTTAAACCCAGGCCCGTCATCAGCTGTATCCAGCCGAAAACCAGCGAAAGGATGAACAGGTTCATGGGATCCTTCATCGGGTCGAAAAGAATAGCCGGTATCGTTACCTCATGGCCCAGCATGCCGCCGGACACGGCGGAGACCAGGTTGCCAAAGAAGCCGCCGAAGAGCAGCCCCCATATGCTGGTGGCTACGCCGCAGTAGACCATGAGGGTCATCAGGCGCTGCATCACGCCGCCTTCCGGGGGCCTCATCTTCTTCAGGATGAACCAGGCGGCCAGGGAAATAATGACGCCGTACGCCACGTCCGCCATCATCAGGCCGAAGAAGATAAAGTAGAAGGGGGCCATAAATGGATTGGGGTCCAGGCCGCTTTTGTAAGTGGGCAGGGAGTAAAGCTCCGTGACCATGGTGAAAGGCTGGATCAGCTTGTGGTTGTGCAGGAGAACGGGAGGCTCTTCTTCGTCTTCGTCCGTCGGCTCCTCGAACTGGTATGCGCAGCCATAATTCTCCAGTATAGCCGTGACCCCGCCGATAGCCTCCGCGGGGGTCCAGCCCTCGATGTATAAAGTCTTCTTTGTGCCGGCCAGGCCGGACAGCACCTGATCCCGGTGGCTCTCGATGGTCAGGGCGTCGATAGCCATCTCGATGGAAGCTTTCTTATCCGCCATGGCGACGATTTGATCGACGATCACCTGCCGCTCCCCGGCGATCTCCTGTATCCGGGAGTCCAATAGGCTGATATTCGCAGCCGCCGTGCCTTCCACATCTTTAAAGCCGACTACGGAGAAGCCTTTGGACTTCAGGGCGTCCATGACTTCGTCGAAGAGGCCGGCATAGACCAAAAGCAGATAGTAGTTTTGCTCCCTGTCGCTGCTGACCAGGGTGAGATCCGCGGCTTCCTTCGAGGCGGCTTCGTCCACCAGCTCCTGAGCGGGGACGCCCCCCGCGGGGGACACGCCGAAGAGGATCCGATAATGCTTGCCTGACTTGACGTCCAGAGGGACGTCAAGCCCCTGCCAGGCGACGAGAGATGCTTTCCTTGCGGTAAGCCGGCCTTCCTCGCCGGCGCAAGCCGCGACCTGACGGCCCAGGTCGTTGATGATATCGGCATCCGCGCAGGCTTGCTTCACGATGGCTTCATCCTGAAACTCCCGTTTGGTGACCTGTCGGCGTGAGCTCAGGAAGCCGGATTTCACCGCGGCGTACCTGTCCAGCAGCTCCCGCGCGGAAGCCAGGCCGCCGAGAAACCCTTCGGCCTGCGGGGGGGCGGCGTACTTCGCCAGCACTTCCGCCCATTCCTCCTCAGCCAGACGGTCGGCGGAGCTGTCGATCTCCACGCAGCCCAATTCCCCCAGTTCTTTAAGCAGGGGGCGGGTTGCGCTTTGCGGGACGATAGCTCTCAGCTTTGACATCGTCACAATTGTCATTGGGCGTTCACGACCTTTTCTACGATTATTGCGACAGCATTATCCATCCTGGGCTCGGCGTCTTTCTCCAAGTCCCGGCACCGGGTTTTGACTTCCCCGGCGGTCTGCGCGGCGGCTTCGATCCCCTTCGCTTCCGCTTCGCGGTAAAGGGCTTGCGCCTGCGTCTGCGCGGCTTCTTTCGCCTTTTGCACCTCATCCTTCCCGGCGGCTTCCGCGGCGGCGATGATCTTCTTCGCTTCCGCGGTGGCGTCGGCGCGCTGCTTTTCGGCGTCCGTCTCCGCGGCGACAATGGTTTTGATGGCGTCTAACGACATATTCTGCTTTCACCTCCCCGACTCGCCTTTTGGTTTTCCGGCTTCGTCGCTTCTGTTGAAAAAAACGAGCGTCTTCTACGTGAATAGACAAAATAATTATATTCCCTATTATTGTTTTACACAAGAAGCTTTTTTAGCGGATTTCCTCAAGAATAGCGCCTACAACGAAGCCGGATTTTGTGGTATAATATCTCTACTTAGCGAGCCTTGCGCGAGCTTAGTAGAATAGATACTATACCCTTAACGAATGCAAGCTGGAAGCGCAGCATGAGTTTAGTCGTATGGTATAATAACCGTTAGCGCATGGAACCTAGCGGGGCGCGCCGTAGTCTATAGTTTTGTGAAAACGAATAAATGTTGACTATACAGGGGGATCAGATGCCCGAGGATAAGATCATTGTCGAAGGCGGCCGGCGGCTGGCGGGAAGGATACCCGTCAGCGGCTCGAAAAACGCGGTGCTGCCGATCATTTCCGCGGCGCTGCTAAGCTCAGGGCAGTGCCGCATCATCGATGTGCCGGACCTGGCGGACGTAGGCGTTATGCATCAGGTATTGGAAGGCTTGGGCGCCAAGCTGTCGCGGCAGGGCAAGCTACTCGACGTCGACGCGTCGTCCCTGAGCAGCTGCGAAGCTTCCGACGAGATGGTGCGGAAGATGAGGGCCTCTTTCCTGGTGATGGGGCCCCTCCTTGCCCGCATGGGGCAGGCCAGGGTCTCCCTTCCGGGGGGCTGCGCCATCGGCACCCGCCCGGTGGAGCTGCACATCAAGGGCTTTGAAGCCATGGGCGCTTCCATCCGCAACGAGCACGGGTATGTGCTGGCGGAGACGAGCGGGCTTAAAGGCGCGCGGATATATCTGGACTTCCCCAGCGTAGGCGCTACGGAGAACCTGATGATGGCGGCGACCCTCGCCAAGGGCTCCACCGTGCTGGAGAACGCGGCGGAAGAGCCGGAGATCGTGGATCTGGCGAATTTCATCAACGGCATGGGCGGGCGGATACGCGGCGCCGGCACGAAAATCATCAAGATCGATGGTGTGGCGGAGCTAAGCGGCTGCGAGCATCAGGTGATACCCGACCGCATCGAAGCCGGAAGCTTCCTGGTAGCCGCCGCCATGACCGGCGGCGAGCTGACGGTGGATAATGTGATCCCGGATCATCTGAAGCCGGTGATCGCCAAGCTGGAAGAAGTCGGGTGCCCTATCGACGAGGAGGAAAACAGCCTCCATATCCGGGCAAACGGGCGCTTGCAGGCTGTGGATATCAAGACGCTGCCTTATCCGGGCTTCCCCACGGACATGCAGGCCCAGTTCATGACCCTGATGACCAGGGCCCGGGGCGCCAGCGTCATCACGGAGACCGTATTTGAAAACCGTTTTATGCACGCCGAGGAGCTGCGCCGCATGGGGGCGGATATCCGGCTCAACGGGCGAAGCGCGGTGGTAGAGGGACCGTCCAATCTGCAGGGGGCGGCTGTCAAGGCTTCGGACCTGCGGGCGGGCATGGCGCTGATCATCGCGGCTCTGGCGGCCGAAGGCGTTTCGGAGATAGGCAATGTCAATATGATCGACCGCGGATATGAGAACCTGGTCGAGAAGCTGAAGCGGGCGGGGGCGGATATCCGGCGGTAGGGGTATACATGGAAAAGCGGAGATAATCATTGAGCGAGGAAAACAAATCCTTTGCCGAAGAAGCGAACGGCCCGGAAGCGAGCGAAGCGCGGCAAAGAAGCGAAGCAAGGCGCAAGCTTATTCTTGAAGGGAATCTGTTGAAAGTCATCTTCGTCATCGCCCTTCCACAAGTGGTGACGATGCTCATCGATTCCTTTTATAATATCGCGGATACTTTTTTCGTCAGCCGGATAGGCGACGCCGCCATCGCGGCCGTAGGCGTGAACGACTCGCTGATGATGATCATCCGGGCCGTATCCATCGGCTTCGGCATGGGCTCTTCCGGCATCATCTCCCGCTCCCTGGGGGCGAAGAAGGACGAGTTTGCCTCCAGGGTAGCCGTGACCACATGGTTTACGGCGGCGGCCACCCTGTCCGTCGTGGCGGTGACGGGCTCCGTTTTCCTGCATCCACTGGTCAATATGCTTGGGGCCACCGATACGGTGCGCCCTTATTCTATGCAGTACGCCAGATGGATACTCCTGTCGGCGCCGATCACCGCTACCACGGTCTGCCTCTCCCAGATACTCAGGTCGGAGGGCAACACCGTATTTTCCATGATTGGCTCCGTTTCCGGATGCCTGATCAATATCATCCTCGACCCGATCCTGATTTCCTACATGGGCCTGGGCGTAGCGGGGGCGGCGATCGCCACCGACATATCGAAGGTGATCAGCATGGTCATCCTGCTCTCGCCCTTTCTGCGACGCAAGTGCATCATCATCCTGAAGCCCTCGTACTTCACGCCGAAGAAAGAGATCTACGCCGAGCTGGGCAAGATGGGCGCCCCGGTCATGATGCGTTCCTGCATGATGAGCTTCGCCACGATACTGACGAACAACATCGCCGCAGGTTTCGGCGACGTGGCTCTGGCGGCGCTCTCCGTCGCCAACAAAAGCCTCAGGCTGGTAGCCTCCGCCATCATGGGCTTCGGCCACGGGTTCCAGCCCATCGCCGGATACTGCGTGGGCGCGAAGAAGTACGCCAGGGCTCTCAAGGCGTTTAAGTATACGACCATCATCGGCGCCATCATCGGCCTGGCTACTGGGGGCGCTTTATCCCTGTTCGCGAGGCAGGTCATACAAATCTTTTCAAAAAATGAAGCCCTGCTTGAGCTTGGGCTTATCTTCATTCGGACGCAAAGCGCCGTCCTCGTGCCCCATGTGTGGGGCATGATCGTGTCCGGCTTCTTTATGGCCCTGGGCCAGCCGGTGAGAGCCGGCGTCATGGGGCTTTCCCGGCAGCTCATCGCCCTCATCCCGTCGGTGCTCATCCTGTCCTGGCTATTTGGCGAAGTGGGCCTTGCCTGCGCCCAGGCCGCCTCGGACGTGATCACCTTCATCCTGGCGCTCATCCTGGTCATCCCCGTGATCCGCCGGCTGCAAGCCATGCAGAAAGAAACACAATAGGGACGGTTCTCTTGTGTTTTCCGAAAAACACAGCGGGGACGGTTCTCGCCCATGTCGGCGTCGTACACAGCCTCAGCATTGGGCTAATACGGCTTTGGCAAAGGTACATACCCCGTCTTTTCGATGATGGCCTGACCTTGCGGGGATAGGATCCACTCGATGAGCGCTTTTGTGTTGCCCGTGGGTTCGCCCTTCGTCACGGCGTAGAAATCCGCGACAAAGGGATAGCTCCCCTCTTGAATATTCTCGACCGTAGGCGCGATCCCGTTTATGCTCAACAGCTTCGCGTCGGGGTTCGCGTACATCGTCGTGGCGTAGTACCGGTATGAGTAGCCCAAGGCCGGCTGCACGCCCCGCCACTCCACGGATATCTGTTTCATCAAGCTATTTGTGCCGATCAGGCCCGGGTCGGGAAGCGGCTGGGGCGCCTGGATCGGAAGCTTATCCATGATCGACTGCAGCCCTGTCTGGCTGCCGGAGCCTTCCGGCCGCTGGAAAGCGATGATCTTCCCGCCTTCGGGCCATCCCAGGGAACTCCAGTAAGCGGTCTTGCCGGAGTAGATGTTCCGGATCTGCTGATAGGTCACGTCGCCGACAGGGTTGCCCATGCCCACCAGAAACACAAAGGCTTCCCGCCCGATAGGCGTGAACCGCAGGTCTGCCCCGGCTTGCCTGGCGGCAGCGATCTGCCTCCCGGAGGCGCCCGCCACGAAGACGATATCCCGCTCCCCCGCGATGACCGCTTGATACGCGCCAAGGGTATTCGTACAGAGCACATACTCCGGCGAAAAAGCGCTTTCATCATAGACGGCTTCCGCGAAAGCGGCGTATACCGGGTAGAGGGCGAGGGCGCCGTCCAGCACGGGGAGACCGCCGGTCAGCCGCAGCGCGGAGTCCTCGCCGAGCCTTACCGTTAGGCCCCCGGTGAAAGGGGCGTAGGCAGACAGCTCCGGCGCCGATTCGGCATCCCCCGGCGTACCCGAGGCGATCCACCAGTTCCCCCGCAGCGCCAGGGGAAACAAGGCGACAGACAGGACGACGAGTAAACCGATTGCCGCCGATACCGGGACAAAGCGTTTCGCCCGTTTCATCCATAGTAAGGCGGACGCCCCGGCCGCGCCGGTAAGGGCGAGGGCGACCGGGAGCATGCCGACGACGTTGTCGATAGCGCGAAAAGCGGTCAGATACTCATATCGATGGAGCACAAGACCGCCCGCAAGCCACGCGCAAAGCGTCATCGCCGCGCGGAGCAATATCCACAGCTTATTCTTCATTTTGTATCCCGCTTGTTTTGAGAATGAAACACGAATACTCCCGCTACATCAGCGAAATAACGCCGGTAACTATTCCAATAAATATGGTAAGGACGATGGCCACAAAAATCACAGGCAAAGCGACCGCGACGACCGAGATGATATTGCCCGCGACATACCTGCCACCCCTTCCCCGCCGCAGAGCGAATACGCCTGTGACCACGCCGGCCACCGGCAGCATGATCAGGAAAAGCAGCGAAAACGAGCTCAGGCTGCGGCGGCTGAGCGTGATAACCAGGACGGGGAGGAGATCCAGGCCAAGCGCGATGAGAGGCAAACCGAGGATGCCCGACAGTTTTTCATCCCCGGAATCGGGGAATTGATCATTTTGTTCGTTAAGTAGTTGTTTTTCCAATGCGGAGTCCTTTCTCAGATGAGCTCAAGCTTGCCTGCGCTTGCCGCCAAACGTAACCCAAAGCGGCGTAGCCTTGGCTGACTTCAGTATATAGGATGCCCGCCCCTAAATCAATCAGGTTTTCGCGCCGAAAGTATTCGCGCTGAATACATGCAGCTCATGGAGGGCGCGGGTCACGGCGACGTAAGCCCGCTTCAGGCCGGCGCCGCCGAGGTCGTAGGCGTCGAAGTCCGGCAGTATCACCAGGTCAAATTCCAACCCTTTCGCGTCATCCAGCGACAGTACATAGTTGCCGCGCTCAAGGGCGTCGAGGCTCTGATCCAGCAGCCTGAGGCCGCAATCCGCCCCGGCTTTCTTGTGCAGGCGCCGCGCCGTCGCCCCGTCGGCGCATATCACGGCGCAGATATGGTAGCCATTCCCCTTCGCTTCCGTAAGCAGCGAGGCGATCCGCCCTCCGATATCTTCATCCTCCGGCGGATAGACGCACACTTCCCGCCCGTGCCGTATGACCGGTTCTATATACAAAGGCGCGTCCGAATGCGCGGATACCAAAGCCTGCGCGAAAGCGGATATCTCGATGGTATTGCGGTAGCTTTTCGTCAAAGTACGAAAGTCCGCTTTCCCATGAAAGGCGCAGTCCCGCACATCATCCCAGCCTTGCAGCCCGGACTCCCCGATCTCCTGCATCACGTCGCCTACCAGGGTGAAATTCGCCTTTCGATAGATCCGCTCCAGGCAGCAGTAGATGAAGAGGTCGAAGTCCTGGGCCTCGTCGATGACGATGTGGCGTATATCATTGGCGCTGCCCGTTAAGCGGAGATTGCTCACGATGAGCGCCAGGGCCGCTAATTCCCGAAGGCGCAAGCCCTTGCCGGCTTTCGCTTCAGGCGTTTGCGATGCCGAACCGTGCGCCCGCGCCTCCGGACTGTGCGTCCGCGCCTCCGGCTTCAGCGACCACATACCCGCCGCGAGGCTCTCGTACGCCTTGCGGTAATCGAGTTTCTTCAGTTTGTTGAAATAGCGGTTTCGATAAGTCGAAACCAGCCGGGAATAAGCTTTGCCGACGTCTTCCTCCAGTATAGCCGGGCCATGGACGCCCATGACCTTCGCGCAGAGAGCCGATACCTCAGGATCTTCCTTGTGCGCCAGGATATACGAGACGATATCGCCCTTCAGCCTGGAAAGCCTCTCGGCGATCACCTTGTCCAACTGCTGCGCCCGGTCAAGTATCCCGTGCCCCCTATTGATCTGAATGTATTCGAGAAGGAAATCTTTCGATGCGATCTCCACGCCGAAAAACCGCAGATCCCCTTCTTTCTCATAAAACGCCCTTTCGTAATCCTCAAAATACCCGCTGATTTTCTCCATGTCGTTTCGCACGTCTCCGGCGTCCGGCGCTTTTCCGCCCGCCCTTTCGGCGCGGTTGAATCTGGGGTCGTATTCCCGGATATAGTCCGACAGAAAGTCAAACAGGGTGCCCTGCCTGATCTCCGGCACATCAAGGTCCGGAAGCATCGAGGTCATATAGTTCAGAAACAACTTGCCCGACGCGATGACATATACATTGTCCGCGTTAAGGAACCGGTCATAGTTATACAGCAGGAAGGATACGCGGTGGATAGCCACTGTGGTTTTCCCGCTGCCGGCCACGCCCTGTACGATGACGTTGTTGTCCGGGGAGAGGCGGATGATCTCGTTTTGCTCCTGCTGTATGGTAGCGACAATGTCCGTTAGTACGGTGTCCTTGTTGCCCGAGAGGTACTTGATGAGCAGTTCGTCATTGGCCATGACGTCGCTGTCGTAGACCCCTGTCATCTCGCCGCCTTCAATATCGAAAGCGGTCTTCAGGCGCACGTCGGCTTCAATATACCCGCCCGGCGCCATGTAACCTGTTTTGCCGAAGCTTGTGCTATAGTACAGGTCCGAGACCGGGGCGCGCCAGTCGATGACGGCCAATGCCTTCGCGTCCGGGCTGTCCGTATCGTCAAAATCCGTTATGCCGACCTTTCCGATATAGTAGTTGTTAACCCCGCCCTCGGCGTCAAATATGATCCTGCCGAAGTAAGGCTTATACCGCGCGGCTTCATAGCCCCGTATCATCTTCGTATAAAGCCGGATGAGGGATTCGGTGATGGGGACGTCGTTGTAATACTCGGGCGTCGCCGACGAGTATCTCGACAGGAGATCCCTCAGCATCTCCACTTTAGCGTCCCTTACCCTGACGATGGACGCGAGGCTGCGCTCCACAAGGGCCAGCGTTGCGGATAAATGCTCGCGTTCCTTCCCGGGATCGCTCTGATAATCCAATATTCTTTCACAGCCTTTACACGTTTTCCCTGAACTGTAACCCATTATAGCGACTGACGGGTTCCTTTTCAACGATACCTTTACAAAAACAATGAACAGTTGTATAATCGGTTGTAGGAAACGAACGGGGGTAAACGCCATGATCGGACAGCGGATCAAGTCGCTGCGTAAGGAGAGAGGGCTGACCCAGGGCGCGCTGGCCCTGCGCCTTGGACTGACCCAGCAAGCCGTAGCCAAATGGGAATCTGAGCAGTCGGCGCCGGATTATCATATGTTGGTCAAGATCGCGGCCGCCTTGGAGACCAGGCCGGAGCGATTGTTCGGCTCAGCGGGAGCAGCGGACGCCGGCGTGCCGGCCGACGGTCTGCAGAAGGCTTTGGGAAGCCTTGAGATTCGCCAGGCGCCGCCCGGCGAAGGGAAGATGATACCTGTGCTGGGCGTCGTGAAGGCCGGATACGGCTTACCCGCGGAAGAAGAGGAGCTGGGGCGGGAGCCGGCGGACATCGGCGACCCTTCCCGATACTTCTACCTGGTCGTAAGGGGGGACTCCATGGAGCCCGGCATCCGGGAAAACGATCTTGCCCTGATCCGGAAGCAGCCTACCCTCGATGACGGCGACCTTGGCGTGGTCGTCTATGGGGACGGGGAAGGGACGCTGAAGCGCTTCCACCGGAAGGGCGACACTGTAGCGCTGCAGGCCTTCAATCCCGCCTACGAGACGCTGATCCTCTCCGGCGACGAGCTTGAGAAGCTGTATATCATCGGAAAAGTCGTGGAAACCAGGACACGGTGGTAGGTCGGCTCAGAGCCCTGCCGCCCGGGCGTTGGCGATGTTCGCCATAGCGGAAACGAGGTATTGTTTTGGAATTGATGGAGAAATTTAAAATACTGGCGGACGGGGCGAAGTATGACGCCGCCTGCACGTCGTCGGGCGCCGACCGCCCGGGGAACAAGGGCTTGGGCAGCGCTCTGGCCGCGGGCTGCTGCCACGCTTTCTCCGCCGACGGGCGTTGTATATCGCTGCTGAAGGTACTGATGAGTAATGCCTGCGCGTACGATTGCCGGTATTGCGTCAACCGCAGCAGCAACGACGTACCCAGGGCAACTTTTACCCCCGCGGAGTTGGCGGAGCTGACGATACAGTTCTATCGACGCAACTACATCGAAGGCCTGTTCTTATCCAGCGGCGTGGTCAAGAGCCCCGACTACACAACGGAGCGGATGATCCGCGCCCTGGAGATACTGCGGTACGAGCACGACTTCAACGGATACATCCATGCCAAGACCATACCGGGGACGTCGGCGGAGCTCATCCAAAGGCTGGGGATCGTAGCGGATCGCCTCAGTGTAAATATCGAGCTGCCCAGCGAAGGCAGCTTGACGCGTTTAGCGCCGGATAAGACAAAGAAGGACATCCTGAGGCCGATGGGCCAGATCAGGGACGGCGTGAAGGAAAGCAGGAGGGACCTGGTCGTATACAAAAAAGCGCCGGCTTTCGCCGCGGCGGGGCAGGCGACGCAAATGATCATCGGGGCCACGCCTGAGACGGATTACCGTATCATTTCCCTGGCGTCCAGCCTGTACTCCCACTATGATCTGAAGCGCGTGTTTTACTCCGCGTATATACCCGTGGCGGAATACGACACGCTGCCCGCGATAGATACCAAACCCCCCCTGCTACGGGAGCATCGGCTATATCAGGCGGATTTCCTTATGCGCCAGTATCATTTCGACGCGGACGAGATACTCAGCGAGGAGGCGCCCAGCTTCAATCCGTATTTGGATCCGAAATGCAACTGGGCCGTGCACAATATGTGGTTTTTCCCGGTGGACGTCAATGCCGCCGCGAAGGAGGATTTGCTCCGGGTGCCGGGGATCGGGCCCCTCGGCGCTTCGCGTATCGTCGCGGCCAGGCGCACAGGACGCTTGGGCATGGCGGAGCTGAAGAAAATCGGCGTCGTACTCAAGCGGGCGCAGTACTTCATCCTGACCGCCGATTTTCCCGCCGGCCTGCGGTTCAGCAAGGAAACCACGCTGCGGGCGCTCATCGACCCGGGGGCGTATACCTTAGGGCGGGAGCAGCTTAGCCTCTTCGAGCCGGTCGCGCCGATGCTGACGGGGCAGGATTGGCTGGATACGGGTTTCGGCATTGAAGCGGGGGCGGCGCCGGGCAGCGTGAGCGAAAGCCGCGGTTATGGTGACGGGAATGGCAGCAGCGGCGGCGGCGGACACGGCGTAGGCGGCAGATACGGCGCAGGTGGTAGTTCGGGCTACAGCAGCGGATACGCGGCGGAAAGCGGCGCGGCATACGGCGGTTTGCCCGGCACGCCGGCTCGCGGGGGCAGCCCGACACGGAAGCTTGCAGGCGCGGTGGCGGCCAAGGGCGCAGGCGTTTTGCCATCGGCTGAGGACGTGTCGTCGGGGGCGGAGGGCGCCGAGGAGACGATACTGCATCTGGTGGGGCGTATATGAGATGCCCCCGCGACGGCAGCCGCTGCGGCAAGTTTGATACGGTGCGGCGCTGCCCGGGCTGCCCGCTGTATCAGCAGGCGAAGGCGGCGCGCCAGGCGAAGTGGCAGGAGCAGCGGCAGGCGCAGGAGCAATCGCAGGCGCGGGTGCAGGCGCTGGCACAGGTGCCGCCGCCGACGATGGCGCAGGCACAGGCACAGGTGCCGCCACCGACGATGGCGCAGGCGCAGGCACAGGCGCAGGAGCAGTCGCAGGCGCGGGTGCAGGCGCTGGCACAGGTGCCGCCGCCGACGATGGCGCAGGAGCAGTCGCAGGCACAGGAGCAGCCGCCGCCACAGCCCCCGGCAGCAGGCGCAGTTGTCTACTACTATGACGGCAGCCTGGCGGGCTTCTTCTGCTGTGTATACGAAAGCTACTATCTCAGAGAAGCCCCGGCGGAGATACTGGCGGAGCGGGACGCCCAGCCGACGTTGCTACAAACGAAGACCATCGTCACCGATTTGTCTATCGCCGCCAGGGTGCGGGACTCCATACCGGCCAGGATATGCGGCGACGCCCTGGATCTGATCGAGACCGTTTTTCTGAGCTGCTTGCGGGAAAAGGAAATGTGCCTCCTCCGGTTCCTCACCCTTGCTTACCGCGAAGGCCGCAAGACTCTTGACATGCTGGGGCACCCCTACGTGGCGGCGCTGCTGGACGCGGAGAAGCACTTGCTGAAGGAAGCGCATCTATTGAGGGGATTTGTCCGTTTTTCCGACTACGGCGGGGTACTGGCGTCGCAGATCACGCCGAAAAACTTCATCCTTCCCTTCATCGCCAATCACTTTTGCGCCCGCTTTTCGGAGGAAGAATTCATCATCTTCGACAAAAATCACAAAGCGGCCCTGATCTATCAAGGCCGCCGGCGTGAAATCGTTTCCCTGGATGAATTGCCATTCCCCGAAGCGGACGAGGCGGAAGAACGGTACAGGGCGTTGTGGAAACAGTTCTACCATACCGTAACCATCGAAGCCAGGTACAACCCCAGGTGCCGAATGACGCACCTGCCGAAGCGCTACTGGGAAAACATGACGGAGATGCGGGAACTATTGTAGCGCTGCGAAGGCGCCGTTGGAGAACCGTCCCCTTGTGTTTTTTGAAAAACACAAAAGAACCGTCCCCATTGTGTTAACGGATGATCTTGATCGCGCCTTCTTTGCGGGCGGGGGCTGGGGATTCCGCGCCGATGAAGCCCACGGCGGCGGCGGAGCAGATCGTATGCTCCCTGGGGATGCCAAGCTCCGCCAGATACCCCCGGACGCCCTCGTCGTCGCGCAGCCAGTGCAGCTGATTGATGTAGCAGCTTCCCAGCTTCATCGACTGGGCGGCGAGAAAGATGTTTTCCAGGGCCAGGGCGCAGTCCGCCATGGCGTTTTCATAATTCGGCCGGTTAGAGGCAACGATCAGGGTCGGCGCGTGGTGGAAGAAGTGGTAATTCTCATTCAACACCGCGTTCTTCATGGCGTGCTTGCCGGGATAATCGTCGTCCGGGACCCAATGCCTGAACCCTTCCCGGACAAGTTCGTTCAAGCGCCCCAGGACGTCTTTGTTCTGGATGGCGGTAAAGAGCCAGCTTTGGTTGTTTCCTCCGCTGGGGGCCCATACCGCAGCTTCCAGCAGGGCGTCCAGCTGCTCAGGGGAGATCTGTTCGTCGGTGAATTTGCGCGTGCTCCTGCGTTTGATGATACAGGTCAGCACCTCATTGGAAATCGTCATTAATCAAGCCTCCCTTGTTAAGTCGCTGTCGAATATCAAGCGCTCAAATCAAACTGGCTGTTGTACAGCTCGGTGTAGAACCCGTTTTGCCCCAATAGATCCTCGTGCGTACCCCGCTCGATGACGTCCCCGTCCTTCATGACCAGGATCAGGTCGGCGTTTTTAATCGTGGACAAGCGGTGGGCGATGACAAAGGACGTCCTGCCTGCCATAAGCTGGTCCATGGCGGCTTGGACCAGGGACTCGGTGCGGGTGTCTACCGAGCTGGTCGCCTCATCAAGGATCAGCATGGGCGCGTTTTGGATCATGGCCCGGGCGATGGCTACCAGCTGCTTCTGCCCCTCGGATAAGCTCGTGGCGCTGTTTAGCACAGTATCGTAGCCCTCGGGGAGCGCGGCGATGAAATGGTGCAATCCCACTGCCTTACAGACTTCTTCCACCCGCCCGTCGCCGACGCCTTGTTTATTGAATATGATGTTTTCCTTCAACGTGCCCTCAAACAGCCAGGCGTCCTGGAGCACCATGCCGAACTGGTCGTGAACGTTCCCCCGCGTCACCTGGCTGATGGGGGCGCCGTCGATGAGGATATCCCCGCCGCCCAGCTCGTAAAAGCGCATCAAAAGGTTGACGATGGTGGTCTTGCCCGCGCCGGTGGGGCCGACGATGGCGACCTTCTGCCCCGCCTTCACCTCGGCGGAGAAGTCATGGATGACGGTCTTGTCTTCCCGATACCCGAAGCTCAGCCCCGCGAAGGAGACGTCCCCCTTCACATCGATCAGACGAGCTGTTTTATGGCTCTCATCCTCAAGCTCCTCTTCGTCCAGGAGCTCGAAGACGCGCTCGCCTGCCGCCGTGGTACTCTGCAGGCCGGGTACAGTCTCCGCTATATGGGTAAGCCCCTGGGTGAATTGATCCACATACATAATGAAGGCGACGATGACGCCGAAGGTGATCCGCCCCTGCAGTACCAGCAGAGCGCCTACCACGCATATGGCGACGTAAGCTATGCTGCCGGAGAAATTCATCAAAGGCGTGATGAAGCCGGATACAAACTGCGCCTTCCAGGCTGCCGTATATAATCCGTCGTTGATGCCGTCAAAGGTGGCCTTCGCGGCGTCCCCGCCGTTGTACGCCAGCACTACATGGTGATTGGAGAATATCTCCTCGATGTGCCCGTTGACGGCGCCGAGCCCCTGCTGCTGCCCCCGGAAGAAAGGCTGCGACCGGGACATCACTACCTTGGACGCCAGGAACCCGATGGCGCTCATGCCTACCGCGGTAAGAGCCAAGGTCAGGTTCGTGTACAGCATCAGGATCAGGGAACCGGCAAACTGGGTGGAAGCGGATATCAGCATGCCGATATTCTGGTTCAAGGTCTGGCCTATGGTATCCACGTCGTTGGTGACGCGGCTGATCACGTCGCCCAGGCTGACCCGGTCGAAGTACTTCAGCGGCAGGCGGTTGACCTTCTCTGATATGGCGGTGCGCAGATTCCTGGAGATGCGTGCGGTGACGGCTGCCATGATGAAGTTTTGCAGGAAGCTCATCAGCGCCGCCCCGGCGAAGAGGCAGCCCAGGGTGACGGCTATGGCCGACAGGGCCCGGGGGTCGATAGGCCCGGTCAAGCCGTCCTTGATGACGTCGGTGATGGCCCGCAGCCGCCCCGGCACGGACACTTGAAACAAATTGCCGACGATGGTGATCGCCACAGCCAGGGCGATCTTCGGCATGTACTGCCTGCAGTAGACGATGAGCTTGCCCCAGACCTGGCGGTAGTTGCCCGCTTTCTCCACGGGGCCGCCGAAGTGGTGGATACCCATGGCTACGCCTTCCAGCCTCTTTCCGCTGCTCTCGCCCGTATCCTCGCCCGGGGCTTCGCCCGGAGCCTTGCCGCCGGTATTAACCGCGCCCCCCGCGCCGTTTACTTTATTCTTATCTTCACTCATGAGACCAACTCCTCCTCGCTGAGCTGCGACATGGCGATCTCCCGGTAGACCCGGCAGGTCTGCAGCAGCTCCTTGTGCGTGCCTTGCCCGGCGATCCGGCCCTCGTCCAGCACGATGATACGGTCGGCGTCCATGATGGCGCCTATACGCTGGGCGACGATGAGCCGCGTAGCTCCGGCCGCTTCATTGCGCAGCGCGTTGCGCAGCTCCCGGTCGGTCTTATAGTCCAGCGCCGAGAAAGCGTCGTCGAAGATGAGTATCTCCGGCTTGCGGCAGATCGCCCGGGCGATGGACAGGCGCTGCTTCTGCCCGCCTGAGAAGGTGGCGCCCCCCTGGGACACCGCGGCCTGGTAGCCGCCTTCCAGCTCCTCCACAAAGTCCTTGCCCTGGGCGGTCTTCACCGCCTTTTCCACATCCACGGCTGAGTACCTGCCTCTGCCGTTGTCGCCGAAAGCCACATTTGACGCCACCGTGCCCTTGAAGAGCGCCGCCTTCTGGGGGACGTAGCCGATCTTGTTGTACAGAGACTTGCGGTTGTAGTTCCTCACGTCTACGCCGTCTACCATCACTTGCCCCTGAGTCGCTTCGTAGAACCGCAGGACAAGATTGATCAGCGTAGTTTTGCCGCTGCCCGTGGAGCCAACAAAGGCTACGGTTTCCCCCTGGCGGGCGGTGAAGCTTATATCTTCCAGGACATTGGCGGCAGCCCCGGGATACCGGAAGCTGACATTCTGGAAGAGCACCTCGCCCCGGACGCCGGAAATGCCCTCGCTGAGCAGCCCGTCGCTTAGCGCCGGATCCGTATCCAGCACTTCATTGATCCGCTTGGCTGATACGGAAGCCCTGGGCCAGCGCGGAAGCACCTTCGTGATGAATTTCACCGCGGTCATGACCTGGGCCGCGTAGGAGGACATGACGACCATATTGGAGAAGGGCAGAAGCGCCGAGGGCGGGCCAGCCTTGATGATCATCGAGGCGCCGATGATGTAGATAGCCAGTACGAGGCCGTTGCTGGCTATAGACATGGCGGGCCCCATGGCGGCCATGGCCCGGTTGGTCCTCTGGTCCGCCTGGGTAAACCCTTCGTTTGCCCTGCTGAACTTCCCTGTCTGGAAGCCTTCCGCGTTGTACGCCCGTATCACAAACCGCCCGGTGAGGCTCTCCCGCACCGCCAGGTTAAGGTTATCCACCAGAGACTGCATCCGGCTGAAGATGGGCAGCACCACCCACATGGCGCAGGCTACCACCAGGAGCATGAATCCCAGGGCGGAAGCGGTGGCTAAGGTCCATTCGTAACCTTTGCCGGCGATCTTCAGTATGCCGCCGATGGCAAGTATGGGTACCTTGAGCAGCATCTGCAGCCCGGCCATGAAGAAGGTCTGCACCTGGGTGACGTCGTTTGTGGAGCGGGTGATAAGGCTTGCGGTGGAGAAGCGGCCTGTCTCCTCCATGGAGAAGGAGCCCACCTTCGTGAAGATCATGCTCCGCAGCCGGGCAGCCAGCGCCGCCGAGGTACGGGACGCCAGGAAGCTGATGACGATGACGCATGCCAGGCTGCTCAGGGCGCAGATCAGCATGTATACGCCCGCCATCCAGATGTCGCCGATCCGGCTGCCCGGGGTCTGCACCAAGCGCGTGATGGTCGCCAGATAATCCGGGAACTTCAGGTCGATCCAGACCTGGGTCACGGCGAGGATGAAGACGGCGAATACCTGCCGCCATTCCTTTGGTTTGAGAAGCTTAAGGATTTTTAACACGTGAGCACCTGCCTCATCATAAATTTATCCGGTATATGCGGCTTGGCCTACCCTTGGACAAGCCTTTCTTCGTATCGACGATGGCCGCGTTACCGCTGTTGACCAGGGCGTTGAGAAAACGGTTGGCGTTAGCTACCGTGACCTGCAGGGCCTCCGCCAGGTTGTGGTTCGTCACGTCGTTTGTGCCGAGGAACTGCAGCGCCGAGCGTATCCGCTGGATGGTGACGGGGGAAAGGCCGGTCCTGTCCACCAGGAGGGCGGTGCCGTCCCCCTGGCCGGGGGACTGCCTCACCGACGATCTCAGCTGCAGGGGGATCATCGTTCCGTCGCCGTTGATGACGCAGTTGACGCCGGAATCCTCAGCGGCTTTCCGCGCCCGGATGGCGTGCTGCCGGGCATTGGAGATATCGTTCCCTATGCCGTAACCGATGCGCGCGTTGACCCCAAGGGTACTGAATAGGAAGTAGCCCAACTGGCACGTGGTGAAATCCCCGGTGATCTTCTGGACGGTCATCTGCGACGTCAGGATCTCGTAGCCCTGGGACATGAACTGGATGGTGAAGTTCGAGGAGTAGTTTTTACTAAACTCCAGCAAAGCCCTCTGGATGCGTATGCTGTCCGCGCTGATCTCCTGAAACTCCCTGCGGTTGTCGCCCCCCGGGGCGATCATGATGGAAGCCGGCAGGCCTTCCGTCTGCTTATCCAGCCGTATGCGGTTCAGCAGGTTCACTAAAGTATCTTCGATGCGGTGCCTCTCCGGGTAGACGAACACGTAGGGGATGCCCTGGCGCTCCATAAGGGAGGCCATGTTCGCGAAACGGCAGACGAGCACGTCAAATTTCCCCCGCTGCCAAAGATCCATAGCGACGCCTTCCAGCTTAGCCTCGATGTCGATGAAATCCTCCATGCTGATGTCCTCGGTGAAGAGTATGCGCCTTTCCTCGAACTGCGCCAGCGTTTGCATGGCGTACTCCAGTGAGTGGGTGTTTTCCGGATGGATCAGGGAGGTGTCGATGAGTACGCGGGAGAAGTCGATATCCCGCTTGTCGCTGAGCATCATGAAGAAGGTCTTAAAGTAATCCACGCAATGCCGGTCAAGGTACAGGATAGGCTTAGGCAGGCTTGGATGGGATTGGTTGATGAATTTTTCTACCAAAGCGCTGAATACGCACAAGCCGTCGTATTGCTCGGCCAGGTCGGGTATCATCGTGAGAAGCTGGCTTTGCTTCTCAAAGGTGACCAGCTCGATATCGCACTGGGCACGCATGGGCATGACGGTTTCTTCAAAATAAGGCGCCAGGTAGGGGTAGGTCAGCAAAGCGATTTTATACATGGTCTGCTCCTTCGCTTGTCCCGGAGGCTCGGGACAGAAATGTTGAAAAAAGCGAGTAAAATGAAGAAAATAAATTTAATAAATAAGGTCAGGGTCAAGGCGTTTTGTGATATTTAAGTATAGCATGCCCGCATTGGTATAGGCAATATCTGCGGACTAAATAATAAACGCGATATTTATTGTGGCTTGCGCCCCTCCCTTGACGTGACAGTGAGCAAGGCGTAAACTGTAATCGTGTAAATTAATGAAAGAAAGAATGTGCATAAACAAAATGGGTGAAAATGTATTCAATGTCAAACGAAGCGGCGCCGTCGATCTGCTTACCGGCACGCCGTGGAAAAAGCTCCTGCGGTTTGCCATACCGCTCTTTATCGGGAATCTGTTCCAACAACTGTATAATACGGTGGACTCCATCATCGTGGGCCGCTGGGTCGGGCATGTGGCTTTGGCGGCTGTGGGCGTGAGCTCGCCCATACTATTCTTCCTGGTATCCATATTTATGGGCGTGGCTATGGGCTCCACCGTGCTGGTGTCCCAGTACTACGGCGCGCGCAACGCCTCCGCCTTGCGCCAGACTCTGCACACGGCGATCATGCTGGCCCTGGTCGTGGGGCTTATCCTGTCCGCCATCGGCATCGTTTTTTCCCCGGCGGTGCTCCGCCTCCTGAATACGCCCGCGGACACATACGACCTGGCGCTGATCTACGTCAGGATACTGTTCTCAGGCATCATCGGGCAGATGATGTACAACATGACCTGCGGCTTCATGCGCGGCCAGGGCAATTCCCGCATGCCGCTGATCATCCTGATCATCACATCGATCATGAATATGATATTGGACCTGATATTCATCATCCCCATGGGGATGGGCGTGGCAGGCGCCGCCTGGGCGACGGTCATATCCCAGTTTATATCGGCCATCATCGCTTTGATCGCCCTGCACAGGACCGGCCCCCTGACCCGGATATCTTTTAAAGAGCTGAGGATCAGCTGGCAGCGGACGAAAGAAATATTCAAAATCGGTATCCCCACCGCCTGCCAGCAAGCGATCATGTCCATCGGCGGCATGGTCATCATGAGCTTTGTCACCACATACGGCACCACCACCATAGCGGGCTACGCGGCGGCGATGAAGGTGGATATGCTTGCGGTCATGCCTGTCATGTCTTTCAGCATGGCCATGACCTCCTACACGGGGCAAAACATCGGCGCCGCCAGGATGGATCGTGTATATCTGGGGGCGAAGCAGGGTTTCGCCCTCGCTGCCATCGTTACAGCCGTTATGTCCTCTCTGCTCCTGCTATTCGGGAAGTATATCCTGATGCTCTTTACGGACAACGCGGCTACCATCGAAGCCGGGTACAGGATGATGCGCACAGTGGTGCCCTTTTATCTCCTGTTGGCAACGATACAGATCCATGGCGGCGTGATGAGGGGGTCGGGGGCTACCGTCATCCCCATGATCAACGCCATTACTTTCAACATCGTAGCGCGTATACCCCTGGTCATCCTGCTGAACCATTTGTTGCGCAGCGCGGACGCCATATACTGGAGCCAGGTAGGCGGTTGGGCAGTCGGCGCGGTGCATATGTATGTTTCCTATAAGCAAGGCAAATGGAAAAAAATGGCTTTCTCCCGCATAGCCCTGCTTCATCCTGACTTAGATGAACAATACATACAAAACGGCCCGCCGGACGGCGGCATACAGGGGACGCCCCAGGACAGGCCCCCACAGGAAGGCGGGCCCCCCGTGGCGCCTGCCGCCCAGACAGTGTAGCGCGTTGGCGTAAAGGCGCGGTTGAGCAAAGGGGCTATACCAACTCAGCGGCTGCTAAACAGCCCGGCGTGCGAGAAAGGATGGTATAATATGGATGATATTACTTACGACGTGAAGCAATTGGACGAATCCTGCTGGCAGATCACGGAGGGGGCGGCGGGAACCATCAATGTGTGCTGCTTTCTGGTGGTCGGCAAAGAGAAAGCCATGCTTGTGGATAGCTGCTTCGGCAGAGGTGACCTCAGGGGGACGGTGGAAAAGCTCACCAGCCTCCCCGTCACCCTGGTCAACACCCACGCAGACGGGGATCATGTACTGGGCAACAAACTCTTTGGGCCGGCTCATATGCACCCATCAGACTTCGACCGCTACTATGACACGGTGAAATACGCCGCGCCTGTGGTCTCGCTTTGGGAAGGGGACGTAATCGACCTGGGCGGGCGGAGATTTGAAGTCGTCCTGATCCCGGGGCATACGCCGGGCAGCATAGCGCTCCTCGATGAGGAAAACCGCGTGATATTTGGCGGCGACAGCGTGCAAAACGGGCTGGTCTTCATGACCGGGCCGGGGAGAAACATTGCCGGGTACATCGATAGCCTCGGGAAGCTGATCGGTATGCGGAGCCGCTTCGACAAGGTCTTCGGCGGCCATGGCGACGCCATCGTGGACAGCGCCATCCTCGACGAGCTCATAGCCTGCGCGGAGAAGGTCAGAAGCGGCGAGCTTAAGGGCGAAGCGCCCCCGGCGGCTTTTGCCGAGCTGGGCGCGGAGGTGTACTCCTTCGGCAAGGTCAAGTTATTGTATTCATGATGACCGCCATCGACTCGCTTCGGAGGCGGCTGGCCGGGGGCGCTTTGAAGCCCAGGCTGCCGGCTGCGAGGATGATCGTCGCCGCTCTCGCGCTTACCGCCGTCTTATGGGGGAGCGCCCCCTTATGGGCCGGCGAGGTGCTGCTGACCCGGGACGGCCTGGCCAACTGGCTTACCCAGAAGATGCAACCCAGGGAGCAGAAGCTGGAGATGCTGGAAGGCAGGGCGGTCACGCTGGAGCGCAAGCTGAAAGCATGGGAGGACGGCCATCTTCACCGCATCTATCTGTGGCCGGATGTACCCCGGGCCGAGTACTACAGCCCGGGCGGCGCGCCCGCGGGAGCTGCGGATATGGACGTGCCTCCCCGGATCATCGACGGCCGCACCATGGTGCCCCTGCGCTTTGTGGGCGAGGCCCTGGGCGCCGAGGTCGTGTGGAACGGCGAGACCAGGCAGGTGGCATACATCCTGGGCAGCCGCCAGGTACTGCTGACGGTGGATCAAAGCACCGCCCTGGTAGGCGGGCGTCCGGTGGAGATGGATACCGCGCCCCGGATCGTCGGCGACAGGACTTTGGTGCCCGTGCGCTTCGTGAGCCAATGGCTTGGGGCTATCGTGCTGTGGGACGACAACCTCAAGCGGGTAGAGATCAGGTATCTAAGGGACGGGCTAGGTTAGCGCAACGCGGCGCTTGTGCAGCGTGGCGCTAGTTCCCCTGTTTAGAGTTTGTTATATCTATTTTTACAAGAATGATACATTTTTATGATATTTTCATTATCGTGTAGCGATAACGTGCAATCCTACGGTGTTACGGAGTATTAGCGTAGTTATTTAAAAGAATGATACACTAACAGACACGGAGCATTTGATGGACGAACAGCGTGATAAGCTGAATGAGGCGGAAAACGAACGAAAGGCCGCGGCCAGGGGTTTTGACGCGTGGGGGGACTCCCGCGAGCAGGATCCAGGGCCCTTCGGCGCGCAGCCGGGCGGCGAACCCGGCGTGATCGACATACCGCAGACAGGCTCGCTCTTTGAGGTGCTGTCGGAAACCGCGGCGAAGGAAGCGGCGGAGGCTGCGGCAGCAGAGGCGGCAGCAACGGCAGCAGAAGCAGAAGCGGCAGCAACGGCAGCAGCAGCAGCAGAAGCAGCAGCGGAAGCAGTAGCAGTAGCAGATGCGGTAGCAGCAGTAGAAGCGGCAGCCGGGGAGGCGGCGGAAGCGGAGCCAGTTTATGAGGTTCGCTTTGACCCACCTTCAAGCAGCCGGCTTGTACCGCCCTTCGACGTCGAGGCGGAGACGCACGAACTCGAAGAGCATGAAGCGCCCGCGCCTGGCGAGACGGAGCCGCCAGCCGGATGGGCAGCCGATACCGGCGCCGCCGCCGCCGCAGGCGTCGAGCCGACGCTGACTGTCAGCGACGAGCCGGGGATGTCTGGCGGGCCTGAGCCAGCGTTGCCTGCCGGGGACGAGCCGGAGCAGTCTGCGGCCGCCCGGTCGACGCGGGACTTCGACGACGAACAGGAGCCGCCCGAGATTGGCGGGCCTGAGCCGTCTGCCATCTTCGAGCCGGAGCAGTCTGCCGCCGCCCGGTCGACGCGGGACTTCGACGATGAACAGGAGCCGCCCGCCGAATGGGCAGCCGATACCATTGCCGCTATCGCCGCCGACGCCGCTCCCGATGAAGCGCCGGCTGAAGAGCTGACCGAAGCGGCAGCCGAAGAGGAGTATACGCATCCCTTCTTTGAGCTGCCTCCCCTCGAGCGTTCGAGAAAAATAAGAAAGAGAAGCAAAGGGGATCGCGTTGCCGATGCGGAAGCAGCCGGCGTCGCGGGCCTCACGGATACCGCGGAGCAGGCCCAGGGCGTCGAGCTATGGAAGATCCTGCTGTTGGTTCTACTCTGCATGCTTTTAGCTATCGGCTCCTACTTTGTGGGTCAGGTATACGGCGCCACCCTTATCCCGGAGGAACCGGCTCTCATCGTCCCTCCGGACGAGGAAGCGCTCATCGAAGCGCCGGGGGAGGAGAGCAAAGGTCCCCAGATACTCACTCTGCTACTGATGGGGACGGACGAAAGGGAGAAAGGCGAGCAAGCCAGAGCGGACACCATCATCCTTGTGGCGATCAACCTGGATACCCGGGATGTGGACATGATCTCCATACCCCGGGATACCCGGACGCAAATCGCTGATTCGGACAGTATCACAAAAATCAACCATGCCCACACCTACGGCGGCCCGGAGCTGCTGGTGAAGACAGTGGAGAACCTGCTGGGGGTCAACGTCCATTATTATGTAGAGACAAACTTTAAAGGCTTCGCGAAATGCGTCGATATCCTGGGCGGCGTGGACTACGATGTGGAGCGCCGCATGTACTTCCCGGAGGAAGGCATCGACCTTTTCGCCGGACGGCAGAAGCTGGACGGGGACAAGGCGCTGCAGTACGTCCGGTGGCGGGGCGACCCCTCGGCGGATATCGGTCGCGTTGCCCGGCAGCAGAAGTTCGTCAAGGCTTTTCTTGATCAGGCCATCAGCCTGGGTACCGTCGCCAAGCTGCCCAGCCTGATGGGCGAGCTGAGGGACAATGTCAAAACAGATATGACGACGCCGAAGATGTTGAATCTGGCTTTTCGGTTTACCGATATTAAGAGCCTGAGTTTTAGCAGCGCCACATTGCCAGGAGAGGCGAAAACCATTGGCGGCGGGGCGTATTGGGTCATGGATGAGGAAGCGGCTCGGGAGCTTCTCCTGAGTATCTATGCCCCTCCTGAGCCGGAAGCGGAAGCCGGCGAAGACGCCGACGGGAACGCCGGCGAGGATACGGACAACGATGATGCAGGCGAAGCGGGCGCTACCGCCGACGGCGCCGATGGGGAAGCCGCGTAGCTATCCCGAAAAGCGCTGGGAGCGATAACGCCGACACAGTTGAATGCAGTATCAGCACCTCTACACGAAACAGGGAGCCGAAGCTCCCTGTTTTTGCGATATTGATCCGGCTAGCGCCACGATGCGCCGGGCGGCAGGTCAGCGCTCGTCGTCGAAGTATGATGTATAGCGGACGTCGTGTTTACCGTCGGGAAACAGGTTGTGATATAAGTCCACAAAGTAGTCGTCCGTCATGCTGGCGATGTAATCCGTGACGATTTGGTTTGGCTCTTCGTTGGCGTAGTCCTTAGCAGGGTCGCCGGTATCTACATAGTACCGGCGATTGTTGTTCACGAAATACATGTGGTGGCGGTATACCCAGGAATCCCGGCGGTCCGCGGCTAGGTCGTCCAGCAGGCGGTAGTAGATAGCCTCAAACATTGGCCGGATGTTTTCGTTATAAACGGAAGCGATCTTTTCGTTTTGATAGATCAGGTCGTAGTTTTCCTGCTTGGCGGTCCGTATCTCATCCACGATCTCCGCGTCCAGCCGCAGTTGGTCTTTGCCATAACTATTCTCGATGAGGTTCACGGTCACATTATTGATGATCTCGGCGTTCTCCATACCGATGCGTTCGGCGCTGAATGGCTCGTCCCCCTGCAGGAGCCGCGCCCGGCGGGCGTCCTGCCTGTCTTTGCCCAGATAGGCGACCATGTCGCTTACCCGTACGACGCAGCCCTCGAGAGTATTGGCGATCAAGCCCGGGATCACCGTATCGTCCGTGTCGCAGGTTTGGATCTTCCCGTCCAAAGCCGCGAAGGTTAAATCCGCCAGATAAGCGGGCCGGTAGCCCTGGTGGATGAATTCGCCGTTGTGGCAGAGGATGCCGTCCAGGGCCTGGAGCGTGAGGTTGCGGTAGAAGAGCTTATCCAGGACCCTTACGCTGTGGACGTTGTGGTTGAAGCGGCGGCCGGTCTCCTTATATAACAAATGGCTGAGGTATTCTTCCCCGGCGTGGCCAAAGGGCGTATGCCCCAAGTCGTGGCCCAGGGCGATGGCTTCGATGAGATCCAGGTTGAGGCCGAGGGCGCTGCCGATATTGCGGGCGATACGGGAGACCAGCTGTACATGGAGGGCGCGGCGGGTGATGTCATCGTTGCGGTAGAAAGAGAATACCTGGGTCTTGTCCGTATACCGGTTGTAGTAAGGGGAATGAAGGACTTTCTCCACATCCCGGACGAAGGCGGGGCGCCAAAGCGTGGCCGCGTCCCTGGCTTGGTCGCGGCGAAGGGCGGTCTCGTCGTGGCACCGCCAAGGGCAAACCCAGCCGTTGCTGCGGTCGTCTACGATCTGCTTCTGCAAGGCGGGGGAGAGGGCTTCATAGCGCAGGTTGGAGGATGGCATGAGCGGTAGTCCTTTCGCCGGATATGGGCTGATTGCGCTTTTGGACTTTCAGTTGAAACGCATTACGAACGGAGATGGCTTGTTAGCTGGGGCGGCTTGTTAAGGAGTTTCTTTGGCGGCGCACTGCCAGCAGGAACCGGGGCAGCGCCCAGAAGCGCCCGAGGCGCCTCGGGTTCTGAGCGAAGCGGTAAGCCCATTCCAGATTGAGTTTCCGTATCCAAAGCGGCGCCCGCCTGACCCTGCCGCTTAGGGCGTCGAATGTCCCGCCTACGCCTACCATGAGGCCGACGGGCAGCCTATCCTGGTGTTTCGTGAAGAATATATCCTGAGCCGGGAACCCCATACCGATGAAAAGGAAGTCCGGCCTTTTGCTCTGTATATCCCGAAGGACGTCTTCGCGTTCTTCTTCATTGAAGTAGCCGTC
>WRIW01000020.1 GCA_009782505.1 Clostridiales bacterium | reverse complement strand
TCCCCGGGTGCCGCTGTAGTCGCCGTAGCCCCCCGCCAGCCTTTTGCCCAGGATCAACCCGCCGGTGGCTTGCTCGTAGGTATTGATGACTTCTACCCGGATGTTGTCGTACATTTCATCTTTTTTTTCGTCATACACATCAAGCTTCGTAAAAGTGAGCTCGTCGTGCACACCGGGTTCATTGTTGCCGATATAGCCGACCGTATAGGGGCTGCCCGCCGGGACGATCTCGTCTACCCGGTAGTACTCCGGATTGTGCTCCATGTCGGTGATCCAGAGGTTCCGCACCACTGCCGCGTGGTCCGCGCTGAAGGGCACCCGGTCGAGGATGACCTTGTCCGCGATCATCTGCCGTATCTGGGCCTCGTCGGGGTTACCCAAATTGTACCTCGGGTCGGTGAGGAAGCCCATATTCCCCACGCACCAGTAGCTGTAGGGGCCTACCGCCACATTACCAGCCTCTTCCTCCGGGCTTCCCCCCTGGATGAAGAGCAGAATCGGCCCGTAGTCCGGGCCTCCGGCGGAGGGGGTCACGTCCCTGACCTGGGCGTAGAACTCCGTGGCCTCGCTCACATTCCTGTCGGCGTAGCCGCCGGCCAGCTTCTTGGAGATAACTAAGTCCCCCAGGGCATGCTCGTAGTCGTTAGTGATTTCTACTTCTGCTTCATCATCATGGTATGCTAGATAAAACGTCCCGTCGGTCTCAAGTGAGCCTAGTGTTTTGTAAACCGGGGTAAAGTGGTAGTCGTCCACTTCCTCCACCCAGTATGTACTCTCGGCCCAGAGATTGGTCAGCGTAACAGGCTTGTTCACTGTGAAGGGCACTTCCGAAATGGTGGCGCCCAGGTAGGGCTCGCCAAATACATTGTTTGTCACGCACCAGTAGCTGCCGTCCGGCTCAGGCGTACTCTTGAACAAAAGGAAATTGTGCTTCGACGGGTCTGTCTCCGTGACGTCCCAGACCTTCGCCCGGTATACGGTATCCTTCTCGTTATCTTTAGTCAGCCAGTTTTCCCAGGCGCCGGTCAGCTTCTTAGATATCGTCAGGCTGCCGACGGGATGCACGTCCCCGGTAAGGATGACCGTCTCCGTATCCGTGTTATTGTCCAGGTTGACTTCCGGCTCCTTGATACGAACCGTAGCTGTATTATTCATCATCGGTTCTGTTCCGTTGACCTCGCAAACCACCCGGAAGGATACGCTTTGCAAGGCAGCCAGGGTACCCAGGGGCACGGTCAGGACGCTGCCGCCGCCGGCTCCCGCCGGGGCAATGGTATGCCCCTCCCGGTCGCAGCTCACAAAATCCAGCCCCGGGGGTATGGTATCGGTGACCACCGTCTCCGTGGCGTCCACCTTGCTCCTGTTGGTCACCGTGAGCGTATAGGTGACGATCTCGTCTTTCTTGCGGGATTTGAAGTCCGCCGCCTTCTTCAGCTCCACGTCGGCGTCCACGATCTCGATGCCCGCTTTGATGGCTTCCAGGTAACCGGCGCCGGAATTAATAGCGAAGGAGTTGTATGCCTTGAACCCCTGCTCCCTCACTTCCGGCATCTTCACCGGCACGACGGCGCTGACGCTTTCGTTGGGCAGTAGGGTCTGCCCGCTCCGCAGCACGACTTTGAATACCCGCACCGCCGCCCAGTCTGGCTGCGTCCCGGAGCGCCAGCCTCCCGCGTCCGCCACCTTGGTTTCATAAGCGTCGATGCCTTCCCAGGGCTCCGGGCTCACGGCGGAGTAAAGCACCTCAAAGCGCGGATCGTTGACCTGTACCGCCCCGTTGAGTTTCACGTCAAACTGCGTGCCCCTGGCGACATAACCCGTCTGATTCGCTACCACCGCTTTATCCCCCACATAGGGCAGCACGTCAAATGCCGTGAAGGACGTAAGGGCGTTCAGCGAATAGTTTACCACATCCAGCTTGAAGCTCGCCTCGCTGTTGGCCCGGGAGTATCCGTCCGCCGGGGCGTAGAGGTACGTGCTGTTGTAGCTCCCCATGACTCCCTTCTGCGCCACCACGGCTATAGGGGGCTGATAGTCAACGGTCAAGTCGCAGCGCAGGAAGCGCTCGTCCTTATCGCCGTTGTTGTTGATATCTTCCGTATCGTCGAAAGGCGTATACCCCTTGTACGGTGTGGACGCGCTTTGGTTGTTGCTCGTCCCGATTATCCTGGGGTACTCAGGCCAGTGGAAGTATCCGGTGAAGGTATTCGGCCCTTTGGCGCAGGTCTCCAATATTTTTACTCTGTAACTAAAGTAAACGATGTACTCGCCCTTGAAGTAGGACGCGGGTAAATCGCCTTTCAGGTTCCAGATGAGGGCCGTCTGCCCGGTATGGTTATAATCGTAGATGACGATAGGTTCGATGTTGTCAAAATGGTCTTTGAGGGTCTGGCCGTTGAGGTTCGTGAAGAACATGCTCCCGGGGACGTAACTTATGCCCTGGGGCAGGAGGTCGATGATCTGCCCTCCCTCAAAAACGATTACGTCGTCGGCGTCAAAATCATAGTGGCGCAGACGGTTGGATACGGTGATCTCTTCCCCCACAAGCTTATTCGTCGTACCGCTCAACACTTTCATACCCCGGAACTTGGGCTGGTACGGGATGACGTCGTGCCAGGCTTGGGATGAGCCGAATGCTTTAGCCACGCCGCTCGCCAGATCCCAGTTGTAATAGAACCCAGACGTGTTGGTAAGACTTGTGGTGTCCGTACGGTCGACGTCCGCTGCGAGACCGTCCCGCAGCCTCGCCCCCGTATCCAGATACACCATGCTGCCCGGCGCCATCCTGGGGATATAGAGCCTGAGCCCGTCGATGACGACGCCGGATGGCAAGCTATAGTAATCGGTGTAACGGGCATTGGCGTGCTCCGAGCCGAAGCAGTACTCCGCCCCCTTGTGGGTGCTCGAACCGACGGTGAAGCTGGTTATGACGTCCAGCTGGCTTGTGGGGCGGGCGGTATGTTTAAAATCCGCCGTCGTGATGGTCATAAAGTCCGTCCAGGCGCTCTGCCCCGCTACCCGGTACTGTACTTTGGCTTCGCCAATGATGGTATCCGGCACGCGGCTGTCTATGCTCACATTGAACGCGAAGAATCGGAGCCTGGGGTCCAAGGCGTCGTCGGAGATCATGACGCCGGGCAGCTCGGTGAACTTCATCGTACTATTCAACGAATGATAAAACCAGTAGTCGCCCAGTATCTCCGAGTCCATGGCCAGCCTGGAAGCGTGATTCGCCGCGGCGGAGAGCCCGCTGCCCCGGGTAGTCTTGATGGGGACTTTATTATAGATACTACCGGGGATCTCCTGGCCTTCCAGCTGCACATAGACGCTGAGGTCGTACCGATACTCCTCGGGCTTCGGGTCGTCGAACTGCGGGCTCTTGACTTTGTAGGTATATACCGCGTTGTTGACGTAATCCTTGCCTACTTCGCCATTGGGAAAGCGCAGCTTCAGCGTGACTGTGCCGTCGATCCCTCTGTAGGTGACCGTGCCGTTTCCGTTATCCGTCCAGCCCGGGTTTTCCGCGGAGTTGAACGTAGCCCCGGGGGGCAATGTGTCTACAATCTCGATTTCTTCTATGGTCCGGGAACCCTGGCCCGCGCCGACGTTATTGTTAAATGTAAAAATCACCGGCTCGGTCTTATCCGCGTCGATGCGGCCGTCGCCATTGGCGTCGTTGCCTGCCACCACCTTGTAGCCATTCATGGCGCCGACTTTCGGTAATGTGCTGATATAGTTGCCTTGGGCGACCACTTTGGCCGGCTGCTTCTTGTCGTATTGCCACTTGATGGTGACCGTGCCGGCGACGGGACCTTTATTGTCGCTGGTCAGGGTGGCGGTGAGCACCAGGGGGTAATCCATGGGGGTGACGTCCTTGGGCATGGAAATGTTGCATGGCAGGCTAAACGACGTGCCCCCGGCCAAGTCGGTGAGGTACCAGGTAACTGTGGACGCCGCGGCGTCCGTCACCATCGGCGACCTCGTCATCACCTGGGGCGCGGCGCTGGCTGCGATAGTAGGGCGTACCGTCGCCCCCGTGATGTCCGCGGCGCTATAGTTGAGGGTCAGCACCGGGTTGATAAGCATATCCCCCAGTTCAAGGCCGGATAGCTCCACCGTGATGGTGAACCCCGCCGACTCGCCCACATAGTAGACCTTGCTTGGGTCATTGTCGTTCCTGGTGACGGACACGCCGTAAAGCGTGTCGTCGGCCGCTATGGTGGGGAAGATGAGCAGCGGCAGCAGCAGGGTGGTACAGAGCAGCAGCGCGGTGGCTTTCTTCATCCGTCTGAGTTGGCGCGTGAAGCTTCGTTTGCGGGCATGGAGCCCCGGTTTGGCTGTGCGGCTTTTCATAATAGTCGCCCCCCTTATTTAGACTGCCCCAACCTCAATATAACACAAATATTGCCAGTAATCTATCAATCTGAAAATTAATGAGATTACTGGGCTTTTGACGTTATATTGGCATTAGGGTAGCACTAAGTTGTAACCAATATGTAACCTTGTTGAAACTAGTGCATCATTCGCAAAATAAATTAATTTTTCAATTTAAATTGGGCGATCAAGTCATGGAGCAGCACCGACTGGCTGCTCATTTCCTCTGACGCCGCGGCGCTTTCTTCCGCGGTAGCGCTATTCTGATGGACCACCTGGGCTACCTGGTCGATGCCGACATTGACCTGCTCTATCCCCGTGGATTGCTCCTCAGACGCCTGGGCTATACTCCGGATGAGCCGACTGCTCTCATTGATCCCGTTTACGATCTCCGTGAGGCTTTCCGCCGTCTCCCCCGCTATACGGGAGCCAAACTCAGCCTTCTCCATGGAGTTCTCGATCATCGTCCCGGTTTCCTTAGCGGCTTCCGCGCTCTTGGAAGCCAGGTTCCTCACTTCTTCCGCCACAACGGCAAAGCCCTTCCCGTGCTCCCCGGCCCGGGCGGCTTCCACAGCGGCGTTTAACGCCAGTATGTTGGTCTGGAAAGCGATATCGTCGATCACCTTGATTACTTTGCTGATGTTGTGGCTCGCCTGGTCGATATCCTGCACGGCTTTAATCATCTCGTCCATCTGGCGGCTGCCCTTCTCCGCGTTGCTGATGATGACCTCAGCGAGCTTGGCGGCCTGCTCCGCCGTCTCATGGTTTGCTTTGGTCTTATCGGCGATGTCCGCTACCGAGTCCGATAGCTCCGATATGGACGCGGCCTGCTCCGTAGAGCCTTGCGCCAGGGTCTGGGCTCCCGTCGCCACCTGCTGCGACCCGGATGAGACCTGGGCGGTAGATGTGTTGATGTTTTGAAACATTTGGTTGAGATTATCCACCATGTGCTTCAGAGATTGCCCCATGATATCCATGTCCGAGAGCAGGTCGATGTCGATGGTCAAGTCGCTATTTGCTACAGCTTCCAGGTTTTCTGATATCTTGATGATATGGTTGATGAAAGACGAATAGCTGCTGATGCACTTTCCGACCTCGTCCCGGAATTGGCTATAGTGCTCGATGGTTTCGGCGTCCTCCGGCTGGATCGCGATATCCCCGGTCGCGCCCGCCCTTTGCATGAAAGCGGTAAACACCGCCAGGGGCTTTACGATGCTATTGGGCAGGACAAGGGCGAAGGCAACGCTGATCAATACGACAATGACTGCCAGTACGCCCAGGATGATGGTGGATCTGGTCGCGGCGGTGCTGATGTCATTGGTCGTGTCTTCCGCCGAAGAGACCAGATCGGTCACTGTGGAAAAAAGTTCGTTTGAGATACCGGCGACGCTCAGGGATATGTCGATCACGTCCTGCCTGCGCCCGTCGAGATTCGCCTGGGTAACCGGCAGTACTACTTGACTGTACCATATCGCCGATAATTCCTTTATCCGGTTTGCCATGGCGATTTTATCGTCTTTCTCGGCGGCGGTAAAGTTTTTGTCCGTCTTCACCAATTCTACGTAATTATCGAGTTTCTTCCCGATATCGTCGACGATTTGCTTTATGGCGTTCAACTGCGCGTTGATATTGCCTTCCGCGCCTTCAAGCCCGGCGAAGACGCCCATATGGGACAAGGCGCGCCTTGCCTGCCAGAATTGTCCGTCGATCCCATAAAGGGTGACCACATTCTCTATGTTGTGGTCCAGCAAATGCGTGTAGTCGTTATCGATAGACACTGTGGTAAAAATCGAGAACCCGGCGAAAATCACGGTCAGCAGGATCACCGTCCCAAAACCAACAAGCAGCTTTTGTGAGATTTTTAAATTCTTCATGATATGCTCCTATTATTTACGACTTGTTAATAATAAATAGAATACCATAATGATTACGCCGTAACAACCTGTAAATCCCGCTCTTAGAGAGATTTTACAATCCCACCCGCGGCTTTGCGCAGGCGGTTTAAGACAGCGGCGCCCTGCCCTTCGGCGCTGCAGGCTTCCGCGTAGATGATATCGACGCCTTCCCCGTCGCAGGCCCGCAAGGCGTCATATAGGATAGCGGCCATCTCGCCGGGCTTGTCTCGGCTACCCATGTCCCGGGTGTAGTGTAATTCGCCGTCGTTGAGCCGCTCCGCCAAGCCGGAGGGCAGAAGCGCCAGGGTCTCTCTGCTGAGCAGCAAGCCGGCTTTGAGAAGGCCGCGCGCCATCGGCAACCCGGCTTCGGCTTCAGCTCCGGCTACGGCTACAGCTTCGGTATCAGCCCCGGCTACAGCATCAGCCCCGGCTCCGGCTTCCGCGGAAAGCCGGGATAATTCCGCCGTGATGTACGCAGCTACGGCGTGGGGCTCGCCCTGCAGCGCGACGACCTTAGCCTTCGGCGCGTAGTGGCGGTACTTCATCCCCGGAGCCTTGGGCGGGGCGGCGGCGGGCGAGCTGGCAACTGCCCGGGCGTCCGGCGCCTGGCTTTCGATGAAAGCTTCGCCTGCAAGCGCCTGGCTTTCGGCAGCGGCCCTGTCGGCAAGCCCCGGGCTTCCGGCACTTGCCCCGTCGGCAGGCTCCGTGCTCTCGGCGACGGCGTGATCGGCAGGCTCCGTGCTCTCGGCGATGGCGTGATCGGCAGGCTCAGGACCCTCGGCGCGGACCTCGCCGATGATGCGGATCAGGGCCTCCCTGGTGACGTCTCCCGGCCTTAGTATCACAGGCGGCTCAACGGTCAAGTCCAGTATGGTGGACTCCAGGCCGACTTTACATGGGCCGCTGTCGATGACGACGTCGATACTGCCGGCGAGGTCGTCCATCACATGTCCGGCGCGGGTGGGGCTGGGCCTGCCGCTGGCATTGGCGCTGGGGGCGGCGACGGGGACGCCGGCGGCTTCGATGAGGGCCAATGCGACAGGGTCGGAGGGGTAGCGGATGGCTACCGTATCAAGCCCAGCGGTCACGATGGGCGGTATATGGGCGGCGGCGGGCAGGACGAGGGTAAGGGGCCCCGGCCATAGCTTGTCCGCCAGGCGCTGGGCTGCGCCGCTCCAGGAGGCAGCCAGCTCTTTCGCCTCCGCTACAGAAGCTACATGGAGGATCAGGGGATTGTCCGCCGGGCGGCCCTTGGCGCGATATATACCGGCGACGGCTCCGGCGTCTAAGCCGTTGGCGCCTAAGCCGTATACCGTCTCAGTGGGGAAGGCTACCAGCCCCCCTTCCCGGATGACGCGCCCCGCCTCTATGATGCGGGGGTCGCCGGGGTCGTCCACGCGCCAGCGCTGCGTCGCCTTGCCGGAGCCGCCTGTATAAGGCGCTGCCGCCGCCGCTACCGCTGCGCCTGCCGTGCCTGTAGCAGCGACCGTGCTCGCTGATGCTGCTGCGCCCGCCGCGCTCATCGGCATAGCACCGGTTGAAGCTGCTGTGCCTGAAGCGACTGCCGCATCCGCCGCTGCCGGCTTCCGGCCCGCTGCCACGCGGTCGCGGTCGCCCTTGTCCCGGTATATATCCACATCGTGGAAGCCGGCGCCCTCAAGCATCGCTTTCACCGTAGCGCCCTGCTTCCAGCCGATTTCCACTAGGCACCAGCCGTTGTCCGCCAAGGCCTCGAAAGCGGCGGGCAGTATCTGCCGGTAGCTGTCCAAGCCGTCTTCCCCGCCCCAGAGGGCGCCTGCCGGCTCTTTTTTCACCGATTCCGGCAGCCCCGCCATCTCCGCCGTCGATATATAAGGCGGGTTGGATAGGATCATATGAAACTTCCCCTGGCCGCCCACAGGCTCAAGCCAGGATCCACGCACCGCCTGTACCCGTTCCGCCAAGCCGTGAAGCTCTAAGTTCTCTCTTGTCAGCTCCACTGCCAGAGGGTCTATATCCACCGCGACGCCGCGAGCCCCGGGCCTTGCCGACGCAACCGCCGCTATCACCGCGCCGCTACCGCTGCCCAGCTCAAGCAGGCGGGCTTCCGTATCCGGTGCCAACCTGGCTAGGGCTTGCTCGACAAGGACGAGGGTATCTTCACGGGGGATCAGCACGCCGGGAGCCACCTTGTATTCCATGTCGCCAAATATCCGGCTCCCCGTGATATACGCCATGGGCTCGTCGCCCGCGAGCCGCCTCACCGCTTCCACGAAGCGCTCCGCAGAAGCCGGATCCATGGGGGCGTCCATGTCAAGGAGCAGCCTGAGATTATCTTTCCCCGCGCAAAAAGCAAGAAGCTCCAGCGCCTCCCGGCCGGCCGCTTCCTGCGTAAACCCCGCGTCCCTTAGTCGGCGGCAGGCGTCGGCGTAAGCTTCCCTGCCGGTGACCGGTTGTATGCCGTCTGTCTGCATCGCGTATCCGATCCCTTCCACATCAAGCGCCTCGGAGTACTACAATGCGTTATGCGTTCCCCTGCAGCTTCTCCGCCTGATCCGCGTTGGTCAGGGCTTCGATGAATTCCCCCAGCTCCCCTTGCAGTACGTAGTCCAGCTTATAGGAAGTCAAGCCTATCCGATGATCCGTCACCCTGCCCTGGGGAAAGTTGTAGGTGCGTATCCGCTCGCTGCGGTCGCCGGAGCCCACCATGCTCTTGCGCGTGCTGGCCTGCTGGCCCTGCTGCTCTTCCATGGCTTTCTCCATCAGCCTGGAGCGCAGCACTTTCATAGCCTTGTCTTTATTTTTGATCTGAGACTTCTCATCCTGGCAGCTGACGACCAGCCCTGTGGGGATATGGGTCAGGCGCACGGCGGATTTCGTGGTATTTACCGACTGGCCCCCCGGCCCGCTGGAGCAGAAGATATCCACCCGAATCTCCTCCGGGTCGATATCCACGTCCACTTCTTCCGCCTCCGGCAGCACCGCTACGGTAGCGGCGGAGGTGTGGATACGCCCGCCGGATTCGGTCTCCGGCACCCGTTGTACCCGATGGACGCCGCTTTCGTACTTCAGCCTGCTGTACGCCCCGCGGCCCTCCACCAGGAGCACGGCTTCCTTCACGCCGCCGATATCCGTGATGTTGGACGACATCATATCTATATGCCAGCCCTGGTTTTCCGCGTAACGGGAATACATTTTCATCAGGTCTCCGGCAAATAACGCGGCTTCTTCGCCGCCGGTACCCCCCCTGATCTCCAGTAATACATTCTTATCGTCGTTGGGATCCCTGGGGAGCAGCAGTATCTGCAGCCGGCCCTTCAACTCTTCTTCTCTGCCGGTCAACTCCGCCAGATCGGCTTTGACCAGGTCTTCCATCTCCTGATCCACGCCGCTCTCGTTCAACATCTCCTGGTTGCCCTCGATTTGCCGCAGCACATCTTTATATTCGCCAAATACGCCCACGGTTTCCTGCAAAGCGGCGTGCTTCTTCGTGTAATCCCGCCAGGCGTTCTGATCTTCCATGACTTTGGGGTCGCTGAGCTTCTCCGTGAGCTCGTTGTAGACTTCTTCCATTTTCGCCAGCCTGTCCAGCATAGTCAAGACCTCCCGCTCAAATGCGCTGCGCCTTTAGCCTCAGTACGGCACGGCTCCGGCAGCGCTTCATACCGTCAAACCAAACACAGTCGGGCTGCCTAAGGCTCGGGGGCGGATACAGGCGCCGCCGCTGTGGCGGTATCCGCCTCTTCCGCCGCCTCTAATGCATCCATGCCGACTTCGCCTGTCGTTGCCGCCTCCATGTCTGCCACTGACTCCGCCGCCTCATCCGAAGCTTCGTCTTCTGCGGCATCGTCTGCCGTAGCAGCTGCTTCTTCGTCTGCCGCCGCTTCCTCCGTCTCCGGCTTGGGCAGCAGGCCATCGTCCTGGAGCACCCTGGTCAGCGCGGCAATCGCCACTTCAAGCTGGCTCTCGTCCGGCTCCCTGGTGGTCAGCCGCTGAAGCTGCATCCCCGGCCAGCTGATAGCCGCTACCACAGGATGATCCAGCTTATCCCCCGCCAGGCGGATCAATTCGTAGGCGATGCCCGCGATCACCGGCAGCAAAGCGAGCCGGCTCAGCAGGCGCTGCACCATGGTCAGGGGCGGCAGCAGCGAGTAAAGCAGTATGCTTACGACGATGACCAGGAGCAGAAAGCTGGTGCCGCAGCGGGGATGGAGGCGGCTCATCCCCCGGGCGTTCTCCACGTCCAGCGGTTTCCCGGCTTCATATGCAAATATAGTCTTGTGCTCGGCGCCGTGGTACTGGAATACCCGCTGGACGTCTTTGACATGGGAAATGCCAAATACATACAGCAGAAAGATGGCGATGCGCACCAGGCCTTCCAAAGTATTCTGGATGGCGCGCCCGGGGGCCCAACGTCGGATGATCTGAGCCAAGAAAGCCGGCAGCAAGAAAAACAGGACGATACCCAAGCCCAGGGCTAAAGCGACGGTGATGATGATCTCCGTATTGGACAGCGTCTCCTCTTCCTCGCCGTCGTCCAGGGATTGGTTGGCGGAGAAGACGAGGGTCTTGACCCCGATCATCAGGGAATCCACCAGATTGACCGTGCCGCGGATAAATGGCCAGCGTAAAAAGCGGGGCCTATGCTCGGACCGCTTCACCGGCCAGCCTTCTATCCCGACGTCTCCTGTACCTTTCCTCACGGCGATGGCAAGGGTGTTTTCCCCTCGCATCATGACGCCTTCGATCACCGCCTGACCGCCGTAGTTGAACTTGGCATTACTCATAAGTACTCCCTATATAAAAAGAAGCAGGGAGGCCATAAAGCCAATGCCCTGCCGTTTTATCCCGTGTTCACTCCCCCGGCGCACGAACGCACGCGCCCGGCGCGGAATCATTCTATGCCATACTTGGTCTTGAACCGCTCTACCCGCCCCTTCGCCTGTATCGTCCGCTGCTTGCCGGTATAGAAAGGATGGCACGCGGAACAGATCTCCACTTTGATCTCTTGGCTTGTGGAACCTGTCTCGAAGGTGTTGCCGCACACACAGGTCACTTTGGCGGTTTGATACTTGGGATGAATGTCTTGCTTCATAACTCTTTTCACCTCTCTCCAAGGGTCCGCCGACCCACTTTCCAGAACGAAAGTATATCACGCGCCGGAAGCGATTGCAAGAAAAAATTTCAATCTGACTTGCTTTGATATTTGTGTGTACTAACCGCTTTTTATCTTTGTAAAACGTGTGGCGTATGATAAAATGATATTCGGAAAATGTGGATTTCCTTTTGCTCCAACCGTTCAGCTTTGAAGAGTTTTTACTTGCCAATAACGAGGAAGCATTGATTACCTTTATCCGGCACGACGGGTTAAGTGAAATTCCGAAAGCGATCACCGAGAAACTAACCGATTATTTAAAACTGTACTTTGTCGTGGGCGGCATGCCAAGCGCGGTCAATTCATGGCTTGATACACGGGATTACTCGGCAGTTGAAGCGCGGCAGCGCGATATACTTGAAACATACGAAAATGATTTTTCCAAACACGCCCTAAAGAATATTGTGCCGAAACTGCGCTATCTGTGGAACAGCGTACCATCGCAGCTTGCCAAAGAAAACAAGAAGTTTATATACGGCCTGGTGCGCGAGGGAGCGAGGGCGCGCGATTACGAGGATTTAAAAGCCTTTAAGCTATATCACCTTGACGTGGGCTTGCTCCGCTATATGAGCGAATTATCACCGGCGGCGATACTGGACGGAATAAAGATTTTTGAGGAATTCAGGGGTGCGTTGACTGAACAATTTGTATTGACCGAACTCGCGGGAAAGAGTTTTATCCGCAATATCTATTATTGGACTTCGGACGCAACGGCTGAGGTGGATTTTGTGTTTGCCGACGATAAGCGCGTTTATCCTGTCGAAGTCAAGGCAGGGGAGAATCTACAAGCAAGAAGCCTGAGAGTCTACCGCGAGCGGTACAATCCCGAATTGTCAATACGCACTTCGTTGTCAAATCTACGCCTTGACGACGGGCTTCTCAATTTACCGCTGTTCGCGCTGTTCAACCTTGAAAGCTATATTCAAAATAAATGAGATAGCTGATATTAGCTTTAATCCAGTATACTTTCAATCTCGTTTATATCAACGTTTCAATAGTTTTGGGATTATATTCCCAAAACTATTGTTTTTCTCTCAGTTTTGGGATAATATTACCTTGTCATTGAGGAGGGTTCGAGATGATACAGCGTGAAGAATACATGAACCGGTTGATTGGCTACCGGGATAAGGATGTAATCAAGATCGTTACCGGAATACGGCGTTGCGGGAAATCCACACTTCTCGCTTTGTATCAACAGCACTTATTGGATGACGGAGTTGCGCCGGAAAATATCCTTTCGGTCAATTTTGAAGATTATGACAACAGGCGCCTCTGTGATTCCGAAGCGCTTCACGATTTTGTTATATCTCATATGGCGGCGAAGGGAAAGACATATGTGTTTTTCGATGAGATACAAAATGTCCCGGAATTTCAACGCGTAGTGGACAGCTTTTATCTACGGAAAAACCTGGATCTCTATCTTACCGGCTCGAATGCCTGGCTCTTGTCCGGCGATCTGGCGACACTGCTTTCCGGACGTTATGTCGAAATCGAGATGCTTCCGCTCTCTTTCAAAGAATACGTTTCCGCTGTGGGCGCAGGTAATCTGTCCCGGCAGTACATCGATTATCTGGAAAACAGTTCATTTCCAGGCGCCCTTGAGTTTGCCGGTAATCAAAAAAATATCTTAGGATACCTGCAAGGCGTATATGATTCCGTTGTGCTCAAAGACGTTGTGGGAAGGTATAAGATCGCGGACTCCCTGATGCTGGAGAGCCTGATCCGTTTCGCTTTTGACAATATCGGCAGCCAACTGTCTACAAAAAGTATCAGCAATGCAATGAACGCGGATAACCGGAAGATCGATACGAAAACGGTGGAGCGTTATCTCAGGGCACTGACAGACAGCTATATCCTCTATCCGGCTAAGCGTTTTCAAATCAAGGGGAAGCAGTTTTTAAAAACACTGGAGAAGTATTACGCCGTGGACGTCGGGTTACGCTATCTGCTTTTGGGAAAGCGAGGAACGGACACAGGGCATGTCCTGGAAAACGTCGTATACCTGGAACTGCTCCGACGCGGATACCAGGTTTATACTGGTAAGGTCGATGCGTTGGAGGTGGATTTTGTCGCCATGGATCAGACCGGGCATACTTATTTTCAGGTGGCGGCTACAGTCCGGGAGCCAGAAACACTGGAACGCGAACTGGCGCCGTTGCGAAAGATCTCCGATCACTACCCAAAGTACATCCTGACATTAGACGAAGACCCGGAAGCCGACTATGAGGGCATCCGCAGATTACGGGTATTGGACTGGCTGATCAGCTAAAAACCACATACATAGAGGCGTTTATCGCCTATCGCGTTTGGAAGATGAGGAGGCGTTGATCGTGAGAAAGAAAGTGCTATTAGCCACAACAATAGCAACATTGTTATTGCTTGTCATTATTCTGTTCGTCGCCATGACAAGCAGCAGCGAAATCAGGTCTCCGTTGTTGGCCTTTTTTCTTAAAATAGCTTTGTGTATGCCCCCGATCATCGGGTGGATCAAATCGACAGAGGAACGAGAATCGCTGGCGCTTTATACTGTGCTATATGGCGCCATGTTTATCTGTATGGTATGGTTGCTGTTTATCAAGCAGTTGTTTTAGAAGACTATAGTCCTTGCCCGGCAGCGATCCGCATTTCGATGTCGTCCCGGCCAAGGAAGGCGAAGACCGCCTGGACGATATCCTTGCCGCTCCCTGCGTACTTGTCTGCGTAGCCGTTCTCAGCGACCTGCTTGAGGCCTTCTTCCAGCGCTTTGTCAAACAGTGCCCGCTTCTCTTCCGGGGACGCCTCAGGCGGGCAGCGCCTGTACTTGAATTCCATGACGTAGACCTTATCGCCCATCTCCAGGGTGGCGTCTATCCTGCCCCCAGAGACCGATACTTCCGCCGCTATATCGAAGCCCAGCAGATTCATGATCGCGTAGAATATGGAGTGGTAATACGCCTCCGCGTCCACATGTAGCTGGTAAGGGATGGACGCGAAAAGGGATTTCAATATGTCGCGTACGCGCCCCAGGTCGCTGGCTTGGAGCGCTTCTTTCAGCCCCAGGTAGGCCGACTCGGTGGCGTCCCCGCCGCTCTCGGTAAACTCGGCGATGATATTGATGTTGAACGCTTCCCGCACTTCCCGGTTCGGTATGCCCAGCCGGTACGGGCGCGAGCCTGTGCCGGGCATAATTTCCTTTACGGTCAGGTAGCCCGTCTGGAAGAGGAGGGACGGCGCCCCGATCCTGCGGATATCGAAGGAGTCCAGGGCGCTCTCGCGCAGCATAAGGTCGTGCAGCAGGAGGAAGGACGCCGGTTTTGTCTTCAGCAGGTCGACCAGGAACTTGGGCGAGCCGCTGGCGTACCAGAAGCTTTCGAATCTCTTCTGCATGAAGAAGCTGAGCAGACCGAAAGGGTTAAGCACCCGGGTTTTCCCGTCCCAGGAGTAGCCGTCGTACCAGTCGAGTATTTCTCCGCGCAGGTCGTCGATCTCCCGGAAATCCTCCATGCCTGCCAGATGTTCGATGTGTTCGTGAAAAAACTCGTCCAATTCATCCACGGGTATCCCGCAGATATTCGCGTACTCCCTCGTCAGCGTGATATCCAGCAGATTATTCATCTCGGAGAAGATGGACGTCTTGGTAAACTTCGTCACCCCTGTGACGAAAGTGAGCCGGAGGAAAGGATCCATGGATTTAAGTATGCCGTAGAAGCTCTTGACTACCATGCGATTGGCTTCCGCCGTATCGATATCAAGCAAATGATCCAAAATGGGCTTGTCGTACTCGTCGATGAGTACGACGACTCCTTGGCCATATTTCTTATACAGGCTCTCAATCAGGTTTTTGAAAAGATTTGATGGGATATCGGAATTTATTTTAAAGCCTTCACTGCCGATATGTTTTAACATCTCGTCGGTAAGCTCACGCTCCAATATCTCCGGCGTCTTATTTGCGATGTTACTCATGTCCAGCCGCAACACCGGATGCTTGGGGAACGCATAGTCCGAATCGTAGATCCACAAGCCTTTGAAAAGCTCCCTGTCGCCGCTGAAGACCTCGCCGATGGTGTCCAGCAGGAGCGATTTCCCGAAGCGCCTGGGCCGGGACAGAAAATAGCTCTTTACGCTGTTAAGCAGGTCATATACATATTTCGTTTTATCAATGTAGATATAGTCTTCACGGATTATTTCCCTGAAGTTCTGTATCCCCAACGGCAGCTTTTTCATAGCGACCACCTCGCGCTTCTCTTTGGCTCCATCATAACACAAGTAGCTAGGCCGGGCAACGCGAATGGCGCTTGCCGCCCCATGCGTGTTGTACTAGCGTTACAGTTCAAGGAGGTCCGGAGCCTAAAGCGTGGCGATTTGTAAGCGATGGATTGAACGGCTTCGTTTGCCAGATAAGCAATCACAAACCTAGTAAATCCGTAGGCGTGACACGACGTCACGCCAGACGGAATCGCGACATGGATGTCGCGTTGGAGTCGCTAGGATTTGCATCGAACGATTGCTATATCTGGCCGAAGCTGTGAACCATCGCGGCAAATGGGCGCGCTTTAGGCTCCGGACCTCCTTGAACTGTAACATACTAACCGCCCGTCATATCCGCGTCAGCATCATGCCGCAGAGTATGCCCGCCAGGGACACGATGGTGGGGACGCGGTCTTTGCTGATGACCATGGTCTGAGGCAGTATCTCGCCAAACACGGCATACAGCATGGCGCCCCCGGCGATGGCGTAGGAGAACGCCAGGGCGGCGTCTGAGATGCTGCCCACCAGCACCCCTATGGCGGCGCCGAGCACAGTGGGCGCCCCCGCCAGCAGGGTCATAAGCACAGCCTTTCTGTGCCCCAACCCGCCGGAGATCAGCGGCGCGCCGATGGCCATGCCCTCCGGTATGTTGTGGAGGCCGATCATCAGCGCCAGGGTGAGGCCAAAATTCATATCATGATTACCCGCCGCGCCTATGGCAAGGCCCTCCGGCAGGTTGTGCAGCCCGATGACGAAAAACATCAGCATACCCGCGCGCAGCTTGCTCCTTTCGCCGGCAAACATCTTATTTTCATGATAGAACTCCTGAAAGCTTTCATGGAGCAGTGTTTTTGCGCCGGCAAGACCTGAGACCATATCGATGGCTTCATTCAGGAGCAAAACCACTACCACGCCCACCACCAGCCCGGCGACGCAAACGCTCATACCGGCATGGGTGATGGCTTCCGGGATCAGCTCTACAAATACGATGCTGGTCATGACGCCCCCGGCGAAGGACAGCAGCACGCTGATCGCTTTGTCGGTCCGGTATCCCAATAAAGCGGTGAAAAGACCACCAAGGCCTGTGCCGAGTACACCGGCGAAAACGCTCATGATGATGATATTCACTGCCCCACCCCCCCGCGGTTATCTTCGTACCTCGTAACTATAGGTTAGTACAAGCTAACCGATTTGTCAATAGGATTCTTTTGTGATATACTTCTTCACAATCAATCGCCGCTCCGGATGGCAGAGATACGGAACCCGGGAGGTTTTGCCTTGGAAATCCACGAATCAGCCGAAAACTACTTAGAGACCGTGCTGATCCTGAGCCAAAACGGCGGCAGGGTCCGCTCCATCGATATCGTCAACGAGCTTGACTACAGCAAGCCCAGCGTAAGCATCGCCATGAAGAATCTCCGGGAGAAAGGGCTCGTGGGCATCGACGCGGACGGTTATATTACGCTAACAGACAGCGGGCTCAAGATAGCCGAGACAATGTATGAAAGGCATACCCTCATCTCCGACTGGCTGATCTTCCTGGGCGTGGACAAGAAGCAGGCGGTACACGACGCCTGCCGGATGGAGCATACCATGAGCGAGATGAGCTTTTCCGCCATCAAGAGCCATATAGAAGACTGGAAACGCGATATATACCATCAAAAGTGAGGACATACCCGTGAATATGACGAATCGACTTCAAAAGGCGATAACTTCCCTCCTGGCGGCCTGCCTGATAGCGGCGTTGCTTGCCGCTTGCGGCGCTTCCCCAGGCCCTTCCGAGCCCGAGCCGCCCCCCCCGGTGGAAAACCTTTACGTCCCGCTGGCCCAGGTCACGGAATTTGACTTGCAGGAGCTGCTTTCCCAAGGCCTGCCGGTCATACTCAACTTCGGCGACGACAGCCCCGCCTCCCTGGATACTTTGGCGGCCCTTGAGCAGATCAACAAAAACTACGGCGGCAGTATACTCATCTGCGCCGTGGACCTTGCGCTGAAACCAGACGCCAGGGAAGGCTTCCCCGTACAGGTCATCCCCAGCCAGTTTTTCTTTAATGAAGAAGGGCTGCCCATCACCCTGCCCCTGGGCATCGGGATCATCTTAAGCACCTTTATCTCCGTGGACACCGAAGAGCCGGTATTCACCATACACGAAGGAGCCGTCTCGAAAGACGACTTGGTCAATATCCTGAGTTTTATGAACGTAACGCCGGCTAAGTAAAGGCTTCCAAGGGATTCGCGGGACATGCCGCGCCCTGCCAGGCCGGCGTTCACTCATACAAAGCGCCGTAGAGCAGATCCCTGTCGCAGATGACGACGCTGTCCCGGCGGCAGTAGTCCATCGCCCCCAGGAGGATCCGCAGCCCCCAGGGCAATACGTCTTCCCGGCCGGGGGTCATACCGGGCAGGGCGAGGCGCTCCCGGGGGGTCATGCCTTCCAGCATGTGTTGTACTTCTTCCACCCGGGCGCGGCTAAGCCTCAGGCCCAGCATAGCCTCCGGGTCGTAAACCTTCATATCCAGATGTATGGCCCCCAGAGTGGTAGCGGTACCGCCTACCGCCACGAGGGGCCTTTTGTCATCCCCGCCATCCCGGTCGACCGCGCAGTCTGCTGCCGACCCGCTGCCCGGGGCTTCCCTGCCGCCCCAGCCGGCCCGCAAGGCGGCTAGTATACCCTGCCCGTCAAGAGGGCTCTCCAACAAACGCAAAGCGCCGATGGGGGCGCTCACACCCTCAACCGCGCTCTCTTCCCAGAATAGCTCCGTACTGCCCGCGCCGATATCCAATACCAGCGGCCCTGCCATAGCCGCGCCCCTCAGCCCCCCGGCCGCGCCCGCGTAGCTCAGGCAAGCCTCGCGTCTGCTGCTGATGATCTCCAGGCGGAACCCCGTCCGCTCCTTCACCTCGGCGGCAAAGTCCGCGCCATTGTCCGCTTCCCGGAGGGCCTGGGTGCCCATGAGCACGACCTTGTCCACGGGGAAGCCCTCGATCATGGCCTTATACTCAAGGAGCGCCGCAAGGGTCCTGTCCATCGCCGCCCTGCTTATATGAAGGCTCCCGCTCCCCAGCCCCTCGCCGATGCGGGTGACCCGCATCTGCCGCAGATGGGTGACGTCCCAATCATCGCCGACTTCGGCGACGATGAGCCTGCAGGAGTTCGTACCGATATCCATCACCGCGCGATAGCCGCTCATCCTAGCCCCTGCCCGCGCCCCTGCCACCGCGCTTCGCGTCTGTGCTGCGGCGGAATTCAAGCTGCTTCTGGTCGCTTTCCTTGATAAACTTGGATAGCTTATCCTCAAATGACTCCGGCAGCCCGCCACGGTTGGAGCTGTAGCCCGCGCCCCGCGCCGGCGGCCCCGGAGGCCTCGCGGGGGGCCTGTCCTTGCGCGCCACGGGCGGCGGCTCCGCCTGCCCGCCCGGCGCTTGAACCTTCGCCTGCTTGATGGACAAGCCGATCTTGCCCTTCGGGTCGATATTGATTACCTTGACCTGAACCTTGTCCTGCTCCTTGAGGTAGTCTTTGACGTCCTTGACGTAAGCGTCCGCTACCTCAGAGATATGCACCAGGCCCACGACATTTCCCGGCAAGGTGATAAACGCGCCGAAATTCGTGATGCCTGAAACGATCCCCTCCACGATGGTCCCAACTTCAATGGCCATGGATAAAGACGTCCTCCTGATTTCCCGTAATCATGATGATCAATGAAGCACCTCGTTTGTCCTCAGGTTCTCTCTCCTTGGCAGGTTCTCGGTGGGTATGGCCTGATAAACCTTACTTTCGCCGGGCATGACCATATCCAGCTCTTCCCTCGCCAGCCGCTCCACCATCTCGGGGGAGTCCAGGGATTCCCGCTCATCCTCAAGCTGCTGCCGCACGGCTTTGAGCTCCAGATTGTATTGCTGCAGCCCCTCATAGTCCTTATTCATCTTATAGTACGCCGCCACATCCCTTGCCATGGGAAAAAGCATGAGGAACATGACGCCGAACAAAAACGCCGCAAACCTCCTCTGGCTCCTGCGTTTCTTCGCGGAAAGATTACGCTTGACTTCCACATGGATGTCCTGGCTCCCGGGCCCCTGGGGAACTACCGTGATGGACATCTGCTTCTCTACAGCGCGTGTCTTGCTTGTCTTCTGGGTCGGCGCTTTTGCCATTCGTCTCCTTCGAATCCGGATAACCCGGCAGCGGGTACCAAAATCATAGCTTTCTGCAATATATTGTAATTCGCCGGTTCTTTCCATTATCCTGCTATTTTTGGAAAAAATCAAGCCTTTTTCTCATTTTTTCACGCTGCCGCCTTCACGGGGGCTTTGATGAGCAGGGCAACCACCACATTGAGCAAGGATAAGGCCGCCGCGATGAAGAATACGTACTGGGGTCCGTACCCGTTCCACGCCAGGCCGCCCAGGTACGCGCAGACGATGGATACCACATGATCCATGCTGAGGGCGGAGGACAGGGTCGGGGTGATATCCGCCGGGTCTACCGCGATGGACTTCAGATATGCCGTGCGGACCATGCCCAGCTGCATGGTGAGCCGGTCAAAGATAAACAAGGCGCAGACAAAGAATACCGGGAGCCCGGTCAGCGCGATGGCGCCGCTGGTAAAGCCGCTGCTTAGCATCCCGTAAGTGATATAGACGACGACAAACAGGCATCCCTCGATGAGCAGGAGCCTCTTCGTGCCGAAGCGGTCGATCCAGCGCCCCACGGCCGGCAGGAAGAATATCCCGCAGAATGAAGAGATGATCCCCAGCAGGGCCAGGGTATCCGCCTGGCGGCTCAGTATCTCGATGAGGACCCAGGGGGCGAACACGAACATGATCTGCTTCTGCACGCCGTGGAGTACGGCCAGCATATAGTAAAACTTGTACTCCTTGCGGATGACGATCTCCACCTTCTGCTTGCGGACCTCGCCAAACACGCGGTACTTCGAGTACAGCAGGAGGTACAGCGCCGTGATGCCCAGCAGCGCCACCGAGCTGATCAGGAAGGGCAGCTTCACCGGCGTTTTGAGGCTGAAGAACCCCGTACGGAAGCCGAAGAATATGATGACGCTGGCAAGCATGGAGAAAGCGGTGCGTATGCCGTTGTACTGCCCCATCCGCCTGCCCAGGTTATCCTGGCCAATGATGAACATGCCTATGCTGTCTTGAAGCGGGATGTACAAATGCATACCTACGGAGTTGATGAAGAGGAAAACCACCATGACGGCGAAGGGCGGCGAAAACAAGCCCAGGACGACCGCGCCAAGTATAGTCAGCAGCTGGGCGACGATGGCGAGGCGCACGTCCCCAAATGCCGAAGTCACCGCCACCACCAGGAAGCACAGTATGCCGGGGAACTCCCGGGGGAACTCCAGGAATCCGCGCTGGACCGCGGTCACATTGTAGGCGTCTTTAAAGAAATTCGCCATGACGCTGTCGCTCATCGCCATCCCAAAGCCGGTAAGGGCGACGATGATGAAGAATATCTTTAGCTCCGGCTTGATGCGGGGCTTCTGCTGTTCGCTCATGTATTACCTCGTTTCACTCGATGGGGGCCCCTTCCAGTATCCGGTAGAGGCTTGCCGCTTCCTCGGCGCGCACGGTCTCTCTGATCTCGACTATCTCCGCGCTTACCAGCCGCTGCCCGAAGCCGATCTCAAGCCGGTCGCCTACGCCGACCTCGTTGCCCGGCTTGGCTATCCTGCCGTTGACCTTGACCCGCCCGGCGTCCACTATCTCCTTCGCCACCGTCCGCCGCTTGATCAGCCGCGAGACTTTAAGAAATTTATCCAACCTCATAATGAACGACCTCACCACTTTATTCGCGTTGTGTATACTATTTGTAAATAAAACGGCCTCGGGACAATCCGTCCGGGATAATCCCAAAGCCGTTTCTTTTCATTGCCTTGACTGTGACATCGCTCAGCCGATCGCATCCTTCAAAGCTTTGCCTGCCTTAAACGCGGGGACTTTCGAAGCGGGGATCTGAATGGTCGCGCCGCTGCGGGGGTTGCGTCCCGTGCGAGCGCCTCTCTCACGAGTCTCAAAGGTGCCGAAGCCCACCAACTGAACCTTGTCGCCGGCCTTCAGTGAAGCCTGGATACTGTCGAAAACCGCCACTACAGCCTTTTCAGCGTCTTTCTTGGACAACCCGGCTTTCTCCGCGACTTTTGCTACGAGTTCTGCCTTATTCAAACCAATCCCTCCTGTAATAAAAGTATTTTACTAATTTCTATTATCATAATAAATATCCTGCGAAAAAACAAGGAAAACATTGATTTATTAAGGTTTTTTTTCGACTTTTTCCCCGATTACCCCTTATCCGGTATTATGCCCCTGCTCTCTTTTTCCTTTTCTTTTATTTTTTTCCACAATACCATCACTTCTTCCGGGTTTTCGGCCTTCTCATCCCCGAATACATGGGGGTGGCGGCGGATCATTTTCTCCGTGATCCCGTCAATGACGCCGTTGATATCGAAGTCCCCCCGCGCCTCCGCCAGGGCGCAGTGGAATACCACCTGCATCAGGACGTCGCCCAGCTCTTCCTTTAAGTGGTCCATGTCCTTCTCGTCGATGGCTTCCAGGGCTTCGTTCGCCTCCTCCAGCAAGTACGGCTTCAGGGTCTCGTGGGTCTGGGCCTGGTCCCAGGGGCAGCCGCCGGGGCCAAGGAGCCTGCGCAGCACTTCCACCAGCCCGTCCAGGGGGTAAGAAGCCGCAGGAGGCGCATCCGGCAGCCGCTGTACGGCGCCACCGCTGCCGATGTACGGCAGATACACCGACGTCAGATGATCGAAGCCCTTGAAATGGTCAAGCTCTGCCAGGGGGCAAAGGATCAGCTCTTCTTCCCCTTTGATCCCGGTGCGATGCAGGATTTTGACCTCGGCTTCCGGCGGGGCCTCTTCCAGCAGGGCGAGCTTCAGCTCCCCGGCTACCATCCGGTCGTACACCTGGGCAAACAGGCAGCTTCCTTTCGGCAGAGGCATCCAACCCGCCCTATCGCCAACGTTGCCGTTAGAGCTATCGCCGGCATCATCGGCGTCGCCATTGCCTTCGCCGCCGTCATTGCCGCCATTATTATTTTCGTCGCCCCATATGGACGCCGCGTCCAATATGGTCAGCCTCTCCTGTATCGGGTCTATCCCCAGCGCCACAAAAGCGGCGTCCAGGAAGCTCACCGCAGGCAGTACGCGGATTTCCACAGGCGCGGCGGCAGCTTCATCCGCTGCGAAAGGCGACTCCGTGCCGCTCCGGCCCGCTCCATCTGCCGCGCCTGCCGCCCTTGCCAGCAGAAGCCGTACCGTCTCCTCCGCCACCAGGGGATGCCCCGGCACGCAGTAGCAAACGGACCCGCAGCTCAGCGCCTCCGCGTATACATGATCCACGATAGCCTCATACACCTGCCGAAAGCTCCCGCCGGCCTCATAGAAATCGTCGCAGAAGACGGCGTCTCCCCGCAGCTCTGAAACTGCCGCCGCGGCAGGGTGCGCCTTCGTACGCAGGATCACCTTTTCCGCTTGCCCTATCGCCAGCAATGTATCAGTCGTCAGCATTCTCAGTTCCCCCGGCCCCAGCCCGGCTATCCATAGTACCGGCATATTCGTTTGCCGCCTTTCATCTTGATCTATTCCATGAACACTATACCATGATTCCGCATGGCACTCCATATCAAGGTGGTATTTGACCGAGGAGTAACGCAGTATCGTGGGAAAAAGGCCGCAAAGAATGCAACTTTTAGGTGTTGCGGAGTACTAGTGAGACGGGGCGGCTATTTTATGCTAAAATAAGCAGGAGCCTCAGACACAATAAATGCTAAGCGGAGAATAACGCGTCATGGATTACCTGTTGACCTTTCTTGAGGGGATGCTCACCTTTATATCGCCTTGCCTTTTGCCTATGCTGCCCGTCTATGTCCTATATTTTACCGGCGACAGCATGGAGGCGGACGACGCGAAACCCGCCGACCTTAGGATCCTCGCGAATGCTATATGTTTTGTGCTGGGGTTCTCCGTCGTATTTCTCCTCTTCGGCGCTTTTGCCGGTACTTTGGGAAGCCTGCTGGTCCGCCGGCAAAGGACGCTTCAGCTTCTCGGCGGAGGCGCCGTCATCCTGTTTGGCCTGCATTATCTGGGGCTTATCCCTTTAAGACTACCCTCGTTTCCGGGATTCGCTAAGCTCCGCGGTAAGCCGGCCGGCCGATTTTTTGCTTTCCTGCTGGGTTTGATATTTTCCGTGACCTGGACCCCTTGCGTGGGAGCGTTTCTGGGGTCGGCCCTTGTCTTAGCCGCGCAAAAAGGCTCGGCGCTTCACGGCATACTCATGCTGCTTTGCTACTCCGCCGGATTAGGCGTCCCCTTTATCCTGGGCGCTCTGCTGATCCATCAGGGAAAAACCGGCTTTGCCTTTATTAAAAGCCGCCTGAGCCTCATCACCAAGCTGTCCGGCGTTTTTCTCATCCTTATGGGCTTCCTTATCGCAAGCGGCTGGCTGGGAGCCGTGTTGGCCATGCTGGCTTAATGAAGGGGGATACGATGAAACTAAACCGCACAAAGCCGCTGGTCACTTTAGCGGTCATGATTCTACTCCTGTCCGGCGCCGGCATAGCGTATAAAGCTTTTGCTTCCAAGAGCAATCAGCCGACTTATCCTGAGGAAGAATTGATTCTGGCATACGACTTTCTGGTCTATGACTCTTCCGGCAGCGAAGTCAGGCTGTCAGACCACCGCGGAACGCCGGTGGTCGTTAACTTCTGGACCAGTTGGTGCCCGCCTTGCGTCAGCGAGCTCCCGGACTTCAATGATGTGTGGCGGGACAAGCAGGGCGAGGTGTTGTTTATGATGGTCAACGTGACGGACGGCAAAAGGGAAACGCAAAAAACCGCGGAAGCTTTCCTCCTGGACGGGGGCTTCGATTTCCCGGCTTACTTTGACCTTGACCTCGACGCGGCGGAAGCCTATGGCGTGAGCTCCATCCCCATGACTTTCTTTATCGACAAATATGGATACTTCGTTGCTTACACAAGAGGCGCCATCGACGCGGCGCTTCTTGGCCAGGGGATCGATATGACGATAGAAGCCGGGGGCAAGCGGCGTCCTTAGCCGACTACGCCATGTTAGTACTCCTCATTAGCGCAAGCCGTTCAACACCCTTTCCGGCGTCAGGGGCATTTCCCCGTAGCGCACCCCTACGGCGTCCTCCACAGCGGCAAGTATAGCCGGGGCCGACGGCACCATGGCGCTTTCCCCTACGCCTTTCGCGCCAAAGGGGCCGCTGCCGTCGCTGCACTCCACGATGATCGCCTCTATCTCGGGCATATCCCCCGCTGTGGCAAGCATATACTTGTGATAGCCATTGTTGTAAGGGACGCCTTCTTCGTCCCGGACGATCTCTTCCCGCAGGGCGTAACCGATACCCATGGCGACGCCCCCCTCGATCTGGCCTTCCACGATCTGCGGATTCACCGCCGTCCCGCAGTCGTGGGCGGCGACATACTTGACGACGCGCACCATGCCGGTCTCCGTATCCACTTCGACTTCCGCCGCGTGGGCGTGCCAGGAAGGGGCGTTGGGAGGCGTGGTCCTGCCTACGGCGATAAACTCCTTTGATAAAAGGTGGGCTTCGCGGCACAGCTCCCGCAGCGGCGTCTCCCCCCCGGCGCCCCGGATCACGCCCCTTTCGAGGGTAAGGTCCTCAGCCCGGGCTCCCCACATGGCCGCGGTATACTCAAGCACCTGCCGCTTCAGGTCTTTCGCCGCCTCCAGGATGCATATCCCCACGGCATAAAGCGTGCGGCTGGCGTGGCTTCCCACGTCAAATGGCGTCGTTTCGGTATCGGAAAATGTAATGGCTACCGTCTCAAACTCGCTGCCTAATGCCTCGGCGGCCACCTGCATCAGCGTCGTGCCGGAGCCCTGCCCTATATCGGGGACGCCGGTAGCCAGCTGAAGCGAGCCGTCGGCTTCAAGCCGCAAGTATACGCTGTCGAAGTCCACGCAGAAGGGCCAGGCATTGCTCACATGGTTGCCCACTGCGAGCCCCACGCCCCGGCGTATCTTCCCTGCTTTAAAAGCATTCCTCTTTTCGCTCCATTTGATCCTCTCCGCCGCTTTCTCTATACACTCCGCCAGGGCTGTGGATGAATTCATGAAAGGCAGGCACCACGGGTCGCCAGCCTCCAGGATATTTTTCAACCGTATCTCCTTGGGATCCATATTCAGCTTTTTCGCCATGGCGTCCACGGCCATCTCTACCACAGCCGTGCCCTGGGGATTCCCGAAACCGCGCATGGCGCCCCCCGCCTGGACATTGGTATAGACGGTCCTGCCGTGGCAGGCGACATTTGGCACGCGATAGATAGCCAGGCTCATGGCGCACATGACCCCGACCACCTCGACCCCAAAGCTCGTATACGCGCCCTTATTCAGCACGCCCCTGATCTCCAGGGCCTGAAACACGCCGTCCTTATCGGCCCCTAGCTTCGCCTGCAGGTACCCGCTATGCCTGGAATCGCTGGCGATGAAGTCCTCCTCCCGGTCGTATACGCAGCGGACGGGCTTATTCGCCATCCGCGACAGTATCGCCGCGATGGGCTCCGCTTTCGCGCTGAGGCCGCAGCGCACCCCGAAGGCGCCGCCCACATAAGGCGGGTTCAGCACCCTGACTTTGCTCTCCGGCATACCCATGATCAGGGCCAGTATCTGCTTCGTGGGATGCACGCTTTGGGTAGTCGAGTACACGGTCAGGCGCCCGTCCCGGTAGTCGGCCACGGCGGCGTTGGTCTCAAGCTGGGCGTGCTTCTGCACCGGTACTTTCATGGACACGTCGACTTTGTATTCGCTACTTTCGTAGGCTTCCTGAAAGTTGCCGATGGCGATCTGAAAAGGCGGGACGGGGGTATTCTTAAGCTCCGTTTTGTGGACGTCCGGGGCGCCCTCCTCCATCGCTTCCAGGGGGTCGAATACAGCCGGGAGCACCTCGTACTCTACCTTGATGAGCCCGCAGGCCTTCTCCGCGAGGCCGGGGGTGAGGGCAGCCACCGCCGCCACCTCGTCGCCGACATAGCGCACCACATTATCAAATACATACTGATCCAGTACAGGCTTATTTGGCGGCATAGTCCCGGTGTGAGCATCGGAGGCGTTAAACAGCACCCTGGGCGAGTTTTCCCAGGTGACCACCGCCCTCACGCCTTCCAGAGCCAGGGCTTCGGAAGTGTCGATAGACAGTATCCGGGCGTGGGCGTGGGGGCTGCGCAGCACCTTGGCGTGAAGCATATCCGGCAGGCGGACGTCGTGGGTAAATACCCCCGCGCCGGTGACTTTATCGTAGCCGTCCTGGCGGGGGAGGCTTTTCCCTACATAATTGTACATGTTCATCTTCCCTCCTTGATCAGCTCGGCGGCGCTCAGTATGGCTTCCTCGATCTTGACGTAACCTGTGCAGCGGCAAATATTTCCGCCGATAGCCGCCTTCACTTCAAGCCGCGTGGGAGACGGGTTCTCATCCAGCAGCGCCTTGGCGCTCAGGAGCATCCCCGGGGTACAATATCCGCATTGGACCGCGCCCTTGTCGATGAACGCCTGCTGTATCGGATGCAGCTCGCCGCCCTTCTGCAGCCCTTCTACCGTCAGCACCTCCGCGCCTTCCGCCTTCATAATGGGGAAGAGGCATGAGTTCACGGCCTTCCCGTTTACGATCACCGTGCAAGCGCCGCATTCGCCTTTGCCGCAGCCATGTTTCGTACCGGTCATGCCCAGTACGTCTCTCAGGACGTCCAGCAGGCTGAGGGATACATCCGCTTCGATCTCCTTTTTCTCCCCGTTCAGGTGAAACCGTATCCTTTTTATCATTTACAGCACCTCCAAGCCTAGGCTGGTCAAAGCCCGCTCCACCATCACCGGCAGCGTTTGCATGCGATACTCCCTCGACCCCCGGAGGGGGCTGCTTCTGGGATTGGCGTCTTTCAAAGCCAACCGCGCGGCTTTTCTGATATTCTCCGCCGACGCCTCTTTCCGCGCCAGCCATTTCTCAGCCGTCGCCGCCCTGACCGGGCCCACGCCCACAGGCCCCATGGCTATCCGTACCCATTCGAATACCCCGTCGCATAGTTTCGCCGCAGCCGATACGTTCAGCATAGGCAACGCCAGCGCCTTCCTCATCTCAAGCCGGGTAAAGGCCGACGCCTCGCCTTCCTTCAGACAGGGGACTTTGATGAAGGTCAAGACCTCTCTTGTACTGCCTACGCAGCTCCGGCCAAAGCCGGCGTACATCTCCGCCATCGTCGCTGCCCGCCAGCCATCCAGGCCTTCGATGATGAACTCCGGCTCCAGCGTGGCTAAAGCCATCGCGCCATCGGCTGCGGGTTGGGCGGACACGACGTTTCCGGCTAAGGTAGCCGCGTTACCTATCTGGCGCGAGCCCACGGCCGCCGCCGCTTCCGCCAGGGACGGGGCATACTTCCTGACGAGGCTGGAGCGGGATATGTCCGTCATACAGGCGGCGGCGCCGATGACGAGCATATCATACTCGCACTTGATTTCCCTTAGTTCCGGTATCCCTGTGACGTCTACCAGCAGCTCTGTTGAGTATTTGCCCTCCTCCAAGTCGAGGAGGGCGTCGGTCCCTCCGGCTATGGCGCGGCCTTTCCCCTTAGCCCCCGCCAGCGCCTGGATCGCTTCCTGTACTGTTTTTGGCATGATGTAGTCCATAGATAACCATCCTCCTTTAAAAAAAGCACCTAAAAAGCATAATGGTTTGCGGGGGCGTTTTTCCGCAAAAGACATCAACTTTTTAGATGCTAATGGTTACTATTATTAATATATCATTTTAGATGGGCAAAGGCAAGAGTTTTCGGTTATAATGATGAACATAAGGGGGAAGTTTTGTGCAATTATTCACTCCAATCAAAATCGGCAAAGTAGAACTGAAAAACAGGGTCGTTTTGCCCTCCCTGACCAATAGCTACGCGAAAGACGGCTTCGTGATGGAGAACGCCATCGCGTACTACGCCGCCCGGGCCAGAGGCGGCGCCGCCATGATCTGCGTAGAGGACGGCATAGTGGAGTTCCCCAGGGGAAACAACGCCATCGAGCCCGTGTCTGTGGACGACGACAAATATATCCCTATGCTCGCCAAGCTAGCCGCGGCAATCAAGAAAAACGGCTCTGTGCCCGCGATACAGCTCTCCCATGCCGGGAGAAGGGCGGGGCAGCCGCCAAACGCCCAGGGGAAATCATCCTCCCGGGGCCTTATGCCGGTAGCCCCATCCATGATCGGACATCCGGTACCGGGCTACATCGTCCCTCGGGAGCTGGAGATCGATGAGATCGGCGAGATCATCGAGAAGTTTGGCCAAGGGGCGCGCAGGTGCGCGGAAGCGGGCTTTGAGGTCATCGGTCTGCACTGCGCCCATGTTTATCTGTGCGGCGAGTTCCTTTCCCCCTGGGCAAATACCCGGACTGACCGCTACGGAGGCTCCCTGGATAACAGGCTACGGTTTATCTTGGATGTATTGGCGCGGATGAGGAAGGAGACGGGGGATATCCCATTCACGCTGCGTATGAATGGCGAAGAACCCGCCGGGGGCAATACGCCGGAAGAAATACGCGAGATCGCCGGGCGCCTCGAAGAGGCGGGGGTCGACGCCATCAGCGTATCCAGCGGCTTCGGTCCCGTGCTAAAGATGAGGCATATCCTCCCCACCCAGATACCAACGGGTATGCCCGAGGGCTTATTAGTCCCTCTGGCGGAAAACATCAAAGCCGGCGTATCCATACCCGTCATGGTGGGCAACCACATCCGCGAACCTGTGCTTATGGAAATGATCATCCGCTCGGGGAAAAGCGACCTGATCACTTTAGGCCGTCCCCTGGTCGCCGACCCGGAATGGGTCAACAAAGTTCAGTCCGGGCGCTACGCGGATGTACGGCCATGCGTTAGTTGTTGTATAGGCTGCCACAGCAATGTGCTGAAAGGCAAACCCATGTCCTGCATACTCAACCCTCTCGTCGGGCAGGAAGACGATACGGGCTTGAGGCTGGTCAAGACTGAGAAACCGGGAAGGATACTGGTGGTCGGCGCCGGCCCGGCAGGCATGGAGGCGGCGCTCACCGCTTCCGCCAGAGGGCATGACGTGACGGTTTGGGAGAAAAGCGGGAAAATCGGCGGTTCGTTGAACTTAGCTGAAATCCCGCCCCGTAAGGATTCGCTAAGGAAAATCATCGCTTACTTTGAAAACCGGCTTGCGAAGAGCAACGTGACGCTCGAGCTTGGTCGCGAAGCGGACGTGGAAAGCATCTGCGGCTTCCGTCCCGACGCCGTGATCGTCGCCGCCGGCGGGGAGAGCCATGTGCCGCCCATCAAAGGCGTAGACGGCGATAATGTCTTCCTGGCCCGGGACGTGCTGGATAATCGCGGGATAGACGCCGGGCGGGTCGTCGTCATCGGCGGCGGCCAGGTAGGTATCGAGCTGGCGGAATACCTCGCGGAGAAAGGGGCTCAGGTCACTATCGCGGAAGCCCTTGACGCCGCGGGCGGCGACATGTACATGGCGTCGAAGCAGTTGGTGATGTACGGCTTGGAAGACCGCCATGTACGAATCGTGACCGGCGCCGGGGTCAAGGAAATAACGTCGGAGGGCGTATGGATAGAAAAGGGCGGCGCGACGGAATTTCTGCCCGCCGAAGCCGTGGTCGTCGCCGCCGGGCAAAGACCGCGGCATGAGCCGGCGGACGCGCTCAGGGGGCGCGGCTTGAAAGTTTACCAGGTCGGCGACAACGCCGCACCCGGGGATATCATGAGCGCGGTGCACGCCGCGTATCGACTCGCGCTATCTTTATAAATGTGAGTGGCAATGATGTTTGTCTAAATCGTAAAGCGTATTCTATGACCCTGCCGATGAGTACCGGCGAACGCCAAACTTCCAAGCCAATATACATGGAAAGATAAACAATGACCCCAGCAAAGGTATAAAAGCGTATAGCCAACCGGTTCCGTCGATTTTCCCCAGTAAATACTGAAGAGGAATGTAATTGATCGTTCCGAACGGAATGATAAAAGTAAACAAAATGGTAATCCATTTTGGAAATATGTTCAGTGGATAACTCGCGTGTTCTTTTATTCCATGAGTAAAAATATTAGCGACTTCAAGGGCTTCGATCGTCCAAAAGGCAGCTGCCGCTTGCAGCATATATACGCCGGAGAATATGACGCTCCCCCCTAAAATCATGTTGGCGAGCATAACAACCCTTGCTAAATCCCAAGATATATCCGCGCTGATTATCGCTAAAACCAGCACGAAAACCGACTGCATAAAATGGCCGATTCTTTTTATATCAAAACTTGCTCCCAGGATTTGAAGGACAGTACTCCTCGGGCGAACCAATACCCTGTCGAACGACGCGGTCCGAATCATTTCGGCGAAACTATCGAACCCCCGCGCAAAACACGTTGAAGTGGCGAAGCAGATCCCCACAACAGCGTAACACATGAAAACCTCATATAACGTCCAGCCCTGTATATTGCCAAAGCGCTGAAACAAAAAATATATCCCCGCAAATAGCGCAAAAGGCTGAATAAATTGAGTAACCACAGTCATAGTGAAAGACGCCTTGTACTGTAGCTGAGATTTTAGGAGCAAGGAAATATATTTTGTATATAGCTTCACCGGCTCAACCTCCTTGCACTACTGACAAGCGCGTAATTCGTTTCATAATAAACGCGCCTGCCAAAACCAGTATAGCGATCCAGACCGACTGAATTGCGATTCCTGTTATAGCTTCGGGCGTCCCTATATTACCCGAATAAACCCGTAATGGTAAATCGGCTGTCCAGCGAAAGGGCAAAGCCATACATATGTTTTGCAGCCATGAGGGCATAAGCGGTAAAGGAATCGTCATACCCGCGAAAAACTCACCGATTATACTAAATATGCCTACTGACCCGATGGGCGACATTGTTTTGAATATAGAAATATATATCAGCATTGATATGGCAACAAGTAGAAATAATCCTAAGAATAATGTTACGATGAACAACAAAAGAGAAACGGGGCTACCGGGCAAAGATAAATTGTAAGGATACGGCATGATAAACCCTAATATGACAACCGGCGCGAACCGTAGTATTCCTCTTGATAATCTCTTGGACAAGAGCTTGACATACCACACCTGATAGATGCGCACCGGTCTGCATAACTCATAACTAATACCGCCCGTTGTTATCATATCAAGCATTTCCGAATCCCAGTCATATAAGAATAGAAAAGAGAGAAAGGCCTGTTGCAGCCATACAAAAGACACGAGATCCTGGAATGAAAAACCATTGGAACTGGCAGCGCCTCCATAAAATGCTTTGTAAATAAATACGAGCATAATCCCCCAAAAGAATTGCGTGGCAAGGCCGCCGAGGGCGGCGGCTCGGTATTGTAATCCGTTCAGAAATCTGACCTGCAGAAGTGAGATATAGGGTTTCATATGGAGAACTCCTTGTAAACTTCCGCGATTATTTCCTCTATCGGCCTTGACTGAACGGCTATATCGTACACCGTCAGGTTTTGTGTCAACAGGCTAATCGCCTTGGAAACAGGCGCTTTTCCTGTGTCAACTGACAAGACTGCCCTGCCATTTTCATGTGATAATAGAGTCGTATGTTCTGGTATGATTAATTCCCGGCTCGCGTCGTAATCTATTGTTAGAATATTTACGGTGTTGTACTTGCTTTTGATGTGATTGAAACTGCCGTCGTATAATATTTCTCCCTTGCCGATCAGCATTACCCGGTCGGTCAGCGCTTCGACGTCGCCCATATCATGTGTTGTTAACACAACGGTTACGCCGTTTTCCTTGTTGATTCTTTTTATAAAGTTGCGGACAGCTACTTTTGACACGGCGTCCAATCCAATG
>WRIW01000019.1 GCA_009782505.1 Clostridiales bacterium | reverse complement strand
CGCGTTGCGCCGGATGCGGAGTGCTACCGGCTCAAAATAGTAGCAAGCGAACTGGAAGCCGTTGTCTTGAAGCAAATACGAGAACATGCAAAGTCTATCCTTCATAACGCGGACGATCCAGCGTTGCAGACCAAACCAAAAACTGATGTGGACGGGCAGATAGCACGGATAGAGGACGCGAAACTCGCCCTCTACGAAAAATATGTTGTCCGGGCGATCACCGCCGAGGAATACCAGTCCGAAAAGACTGTGCTTGATACCGACCTTGGACATGCAAAGAACGCTCAAGCTGTTCTTATTAAGGAAGCCGCGCATAAGGCATCCGTCGCCGGCTTGCGGCAAATTGCCGAGGACGCGCTCAAAGCGAAGAAGCTATCCAAGCAGGTGTTGGACGCGCTGGTTGAGAGGATTAGCATCTATCCCGGCAATCGGATAGAAATTGCTTGGAACGGATTAACAGGGGAATCAACAATAATTGAGTTGAAGCATTAACGGACAAGTAATCAGCCGCCGTTTAGCACGGCGGCTGATGCAACCAAGTCCAACTAAAAATATCCTAAAATATTTTTAACTTGGACTTGACTTATTGGTGGCGGAGAGAATGGGATTCGAACCCATGATACAGCTTGACACCGTATAATCGCTTAGCAGGCGACCGCCTTCAGCCAACTCGGCCATCTCTCCACGTCGTCGCGGACTGTACAGTACTCGTTTCCGCGCTCACCCATTTTACTCAATACAAGGTGACAAGTCAATGGGGCGTTGAAAAGTTTACCTTCCACCTTCCAGTCGAAAGTTTGGGCGAAAGGTTTACCCGGCAGCCGGCTCTACGGCCAACTCCGACGTACAGGCCGGGCAGCGGGTGGCCTCGTCGTGGATCTCCGTCAGGCAGTACGGGCAGACGCGTTTGGGCGGCTCTTCCTCCGCCGCGGCTTCCCGGGGCTTCTCAGAGAGGGCGACAAGCTTGTTCATCATCTTTACGAGGAGGAAAACCACAAAAGCCATGATCACAAAATTGATCACACTGGTGATGAAAGCGCCGTACCTCAGGCTTACGCCCAGAAACTCCAGCTCCAGCCCGTCGAAGTTTTGCCCGGTAAACAAGCCGATGATCGGTGAAATGATATTGTCCGTGAGGGAGGCGACCACCGCCCCGAAAGCCGCCCCGATGATCACCCCAATGGCAAGATTCATTACGTTGCCTTTGAGCGCGAATGTTTTAAACTCATTAAAAAAGTTCTTCATTATCGTACCCCCGTATGATAACATTAGCTATGTCGGTTTATCTTAGCACATTCGGAGAGAAGCGGCAAGGGGGATGAGCCACCGATGTTTGAAGACGCCATGATCCAACTGAAGGATGAGATGATCCGCGCTCTATGCACCAATCTGCGGATCCAAAGCGACGCCCAGCCGCCGGAAGAAGGGAAGCCAAACGGGCCCGGCGCCGCAAGGGCGCTGGAGCACGCCTTGCGCACCGCGGAGCAGATGGGCTTCGCGGTCAAGGACGTAGACGGCCAGGCGGGGTGGGCGGAGTACGGCGACGGAGACGAAATGATCGCCGTGCTTGGCCATCTGGACGTGGTGCCGGCGGGAGAAGGGTGGGTAAATCCGCCTTATGCCGGCATGATCGAAGACGGGAAAATCTTCGGCCGCGGAGCCATCGACAACAAAGGACCGATATTTGCCGCGCTGTATGGCCTGAAAGCCATCAAAGACAGCGGTCTCTCCCTGGGCCGGCGCATACGGATCATATTTGGAACCTGCGAGGAGCAGGGAGCTTTTGCCGATATGGCGTATTATGCTACGAAAGAAGAGCTTCCTGTGGCGGGCTTCACGCCGGACGCGGATTTCCCCGTGATATACGCGGAGAAAGGCATCCTCCATGTGAGGTTTTCACGGGAGTTCACAGCGGAGGAGCTGGCCGGGGCCGCGAATCAGGCGGGCGATCCTTATACAGATATATCCCTGGAGAGCCTGAAGGCGGGTAACGCTATCAATATGGTGCCGGATAAAGCCGAAGCCGTGCTGAACGTAAGCGGCAGGCAGGTCAAGCTGGAAACCGCGGGGCGATCAGCCCACGGCAGCACGCCTCAGCACGGGCAGAACGCCTGCTTCCCCCTGCTGGAGCTCCTGTCCCGCCAGGATTTGCCCCTGGCTATGCAGGACGCCTTTTCTTTCCTGACCCACATCCTGACAAAGGAGACCGCAGGAGAAAACCTCGCCGTCGCCGTCTCCGACGAGCCGTCCGGGGCGCTAAGTGTGAACCTGGGCTTGCTTGAGGGGGATGGCAGCTGCGTACGGGGCGGGCTGGATATCCGTTACCCGGTGACCGTGTCCAAGGACGGCATACTCTCCGCATTGGAAAGCAGCTTCGCGCAAGGCGGGTTCAACATCGATTCGTTTAGCCATCAGCCGCCCCTCTATGTGCCGAAGGACGGTTATCTGGTGGAGACTCTGATGCGCGTATTTCGGGAGAAAACAGGGCTGGAGTATGAGCCGGTATCCACAGGCGGAGGGACCTACGCCAGGTCTATGCCGAATATACTTGCTTACGGGCCCCTTTTTCCCGGGGACGTCTATCCATTCCACCAGCCAAACGAATTCATCGACGTCGACCGGTTGGTGCTCCTGGGGCAGATCTATGCCCAGGCCATGTACGAGCTGGCGCAACTATAATTATAGGAAAGGACGTATCAATTCATTCATGGCAGAGACGCGATTTACCGATTTCAACATATCCGAAGAGATAATCAGAGCCATATCCGACATGGGCATCACGGAGCCGACGGAGATACAGGTGAAGACGATACCCGTCATGATGGAGGGGCGGGACGTCATCGGCAAAGCCCCTACAGGCACAGGTAAGACCTTCGCCTTCGGCATACCCATCATCCAGCGGCTGGATATCGACAGCACCCAGCTTCAGGCCCTGATCCTGTCCCCCACCAGGGAGCTGTGCACCCAGATCTGCGACGATCTCAGGGACCTGACAAAGTATCTGCCGGGGATACGCGTCGTGGCGGCGTATGGCGGGCAGCCCATCAATAAGCAGATCAACGCGTTGAATAAGAAACCGCAAATCGTGGTAGCTACGCCGGGGAGGCTGCTGGACCACCTGAACCGTAAGACCATCCGACTGAATAATATCAAGGTCGGAATACTGGACGAGGCAGACGAGATGCTGGATATGGGCTTCTACAAAGACGTCCGGAAGATACTTGACCGGCTGCCGAAAGGGATCCAGCTATCCATGTTTTCCGCCACGATGTCCCGGGAGGTCATGGACATATCCTGGCTCTACCAGCGGGACGAGGTGGAGCTTTCCGTGGAAGCCGTGGAAGACAACCAGCCGAAGATCACCCAGTTCTGCATCCAGAGCCAGGGCACCCAGAAGGTAGCGGACATAGCGGATCTGATACGGCAGAAGGGCTATAAGCGGGTCATGGTTTTCTGCAATACCAAGTACGCCACGGAAGCCCTGGCGTACCAGTTGGGCAAGCGCGGCATGCAGGTCGCCTGCCTGAACGGGGACATGCCCCAACGTGAACGGGAGCGGATCATGTCCGGCTTTAAGGCGGGCAAGCTGAGGACTTTGATCTCCACAAACGTGGCGTCCAGGGGGATAGACGTGGACGACGTGAGCGCCGTCATCAACTGCGATATGCCGGAGGACAATAACGACTATCTGCACCGTATAGGGCGGACAGGCCGGGCCAGGAAAGTGGGGGTCTCCTACTTATTCTACGATTCGGACGCGAAAGAAAGGCTGGACAACCTCATCAAGCTGACCAAGTCCGTCATCCAGCCCATGTACTTCGACGAGCAGCGCCGCCTCACGGAGGTGCCGGAGGAAGAAGCCGGCGACGCATAAGGCAAGGCAGGGCAATATAAAGCAAGGAGCGAAATCCTGTGGTGGGCTGCGCCTATGACCCAAAGGCGCCGAAGCCTGAGCGATCAATGAAAGTACTTGACGCCGTTGGCGAAGAGCCTTTGGTCGTAGTTCCCCGGTACATTGCGGTAGAGCCCCGGGTTTGACCGCTCATTGTGGCCCATCTTACCCAGCACCCTGCCGTCGGGGCTGGTCAAGCCTTCGATGGCGCAGGCGGAACCGTTGGGATTAAAGCGAATATCCATAGAGGGCGCGCCGCCCCCATCTACATATTGGGTCGCCACCTGACCGCGGGCAAACAGCAGAGCCAGTTCAGCCGGACTGGCTTTTATGCGCCCCTCTCCGTGGGATATGGGTATATGGTGGATCTCCCCCGGCTCCATCCCTGCCAGCCAGGGGGAGGCCACGCTGGTCACCCTGGTCATAGCGATGACGTTTTGGTGCCGCCCGATGGCGTTTGCCATCAAAGTGGGGCTGTCGTCGGCCATCTCCCGGATCTCGCCGTAGGGTACCAGGCCCAGCTTGATCAGCGCCTGGAAACCGTTACACACGCCGAGCATAAGGCCTCCCCGCCGGTGGAGCAGGTCCTCTGTTTGCTCCCTGACCCAGGGGCTACGGAAAGCCGCCGCGATGAGCTTGCCGCTACCGTCAGGCTCGTCTCCGGCTGAGAAGCCGCCGGGTAGCATGACGATCTGGGCTTTGGCTATAGCTGAAGCAAGCCTCCTCATGCTTTCTTCCACATCCGCCGGACTAAGGTTCCGCAGGACGACGATATCCGCGTCCGCGCCTGCCCGCTCAAATACGGCGGCGGAATCATACTCGCAGTTGGTGCCGGGAAATACCGGTATCACTACCCGGGGCTTGGCTAAACCGCCGGCCGGGCGATCCGGGCCTCGGGCGGCGCTCAGGGGTACGGCTTCAGCGCGCAGGGGCATGGCTTCGGCGCTGAGGGACATGCTTTCTTGCGCGGCAGCGCTGGTGGGAAACACCGGCTCCAGGGCTTGGCTCCAAGGTCGGCGAAGGGCGTCCACGCTCACAGATACGGAATTACGCTTAGACGTAGTGTCATAATAATCAAGGCGGATAAGAGGCTCGCGGGAAGTCTTACCGGCGACGTAGCCGCCCGCTTCCTTGATCAATGCCTCAGGGAAATCCGCATCCAGCTCCAGCATGACGGCGCCGTAAGCCGGCTCGAAGAGCTGGGAAGCCGACAGAGGCAAGCTAAGCACGGCGCCCAGGTCATTGCCAAAGGAGGCTTTGGCGATGGCGGCGGCGAGCCCCCCCGCGCCCAGGGCGTAGGCGGAGCGGATGTGCTTGCGGCGCTCCCGAAGGAAGCGGAAGTTCCCCATGATCCGGCCGGTATCCGGAAGCAGCATCTCATCAGCGCCGGCGGGGAGCACGGCAAGCAGGCTACCCGGCTCCTTCCACTCGGGGGAGAGGACGGCGTCATCGGCGCCGACGGAGAGGGCGAAGGCGCACAAGGTAGGCGGGACTTCCAACTCGCCGAAGGAGCCGGACATGCTGTCCTTGCCGCCGATGGCCGGCACGCCGAAAGCTGACATAGCTGTCTGGGCGCCAAGCAAAGCCGCCATAGGCAGGCCCCACATCGCCGGGTCGGCGCCCAGGCTGGGGAAGTACTCCTGGAAGGACATCCGGGCGCCGAAGGGGTCGCCGCCGGCGCAGGCCAGCTTTGTCAGCGCATCCACTACCGCGTACAAGCCGCCATGGAAGGGGCTCCAGGCGGATAATGCCGGATCCAGCCCATAGCTCATCCAAGAGCAGGTATCCATCCTGCCCTCCGGCGCCGGCAGCCTTGCCGCCATGGCCTGGGCGGGGGTCTCCTGCCTGCTTCCGCCCAGGGGGAAGAGCAGGCTCCCTCCGCCGATGGTGCTGTCGAAGCGCTGGATGAGCCCCTTCTTGCTGCAATGATCCAGCTCCCCCATGCACTTCTGCCAAGCCTCTTCGAAGCCGGGCGCCCCGCCGCTTAGCCGTCGGCCTTCATCTTCGATGAAGCTGCCCTCCCCCGGCTGGGGGATGACTGCGGTAGTCTTGCGGCCAACGCCGGCGCTGTCCAGGAAAACCCTGGGTAAATCTACGATTTCCCTGCTTCGCCAGGTCATCTTCATGCGGCCGTGAGCGGCTACCACGGCTACGACGGTGGCTTCCAGGTTTTCACCGGCGGCAAGGGCCAATACCTTGTCCAATGAATCAGGGTCGATGACGACGGCCATCCTCTCCTGGGACTCGGATATGGCAAGCTCAGTCCCGTCCAACCCTTCGTACTTCTTCGGGATCTTATCCAGATCGATATCCAGGCCGGGGGCAAGTTCGCCGATGGCGACGCTCACGCCGCCGGCGCCGAAATCGTTGCAGCGTTTGATCAGCCGGGTGAATTCCGGATCGCGGTAGAGCCTTTGCAGCTTCCGCTCCGTGGGCGCGTTACCTTTCTGCACCTCGGCGCCGGAGAGCTCCAGGCTTTGCTCGTCGTGAACCTTGCTGGAGCCGGTAGCCCCGCCGATGCCGTCCCGGCCGGTACGCCCGCCCAGGAGCAGGATAAGATCCCCTTGCGCCGGCGTTGCCCGCCGGACATAGACCTCGGGAGCAGCCCCTACTACGGCGCCGATCTCCAGGCGTTTCGCCTTGTATCCGGGATGGTACACCTCGTCCACGAGGCCGGTAGCCAGGCCGATCTGGTTGCCGTAGCTGCTGTAGCCCGCCGCCGCCTGCCTGGTGATGGTGCGCTGGGGGAGCTTGCCGGGTAAGGTATCCGCCACCGCTTCCCTGGGGTCGGCGGAGCCGGTCACCCGCATAGCCTGGTAGACGTAAGCCCTGCCGGAGAGGGGATCGCGTATGGCGCCCCCGATGCATGTGGCGGCGCCGCCAAATGGCTCGATCTCCGTAGGGTGATTGTGGGTCTCGTTCTTAAACATCACTAACCAGGGTTCCGAACCCCGATCCGTTTCCGCCAGTACCCTGATGCTGCAGGCGTTGACTTCCTCGGAGGCGTCGAGGTCATCCAGCAGCCCCGCCTTGCGCATGGCGCGGGCGTTCACCGTAGCCATATCCATCAGGGAGAAGGGCTTATCTTCCCCACCCGCTTCTTTACGCAGCGCCAGATAACGGGTAAGAGCGTCCTCGAAGACCTTTTTGTAGCGGGATTCCTCCACCACGCAGCTTTCGATGACCGTGTGGAAAGTCGTGTGCCGGCAGTGGTCGGACCAATACGTATCGACTACTCTGAGCTCGGTGAGGCTGGGATCCCTGCCTTCGCCGCAGAAGTATTCCCGGCAATACGCCAGATCCTCGACAGACATGGACAGGGCGTATCGGCGGCGAAAGTCCTCAAGTACCTCCCCCTCCAGCTTCCTGAACCCGGCGAGTACAGGCACGTCCGGCGGCGGCGGCAGTTCCTGCCGAAGCGTAGCGGGCTTGGCAGCGGAAGCGATACGCGAATCCACCGGATTGATGCAGTACTTGCAGAAAGCCTCCACCTCCGCAGGCTCAAGACTGCCTTTCAAGACATAGACCCTGGCGGTCCGCACAGCGGGCTGCTCCTTCAATGTCAGTAGTTGGACGCATTGGGCCGCGCTGTCCGCCCTTTGATCGTACTGCCCGGGCAGATACTCCACGGCTACCGCCTGCTCCCGGTCGCCCAGGGGCAGGTCTTCCCTGTACAGCAGATCGACGGGCTTCTCACAGAAGACCTGCCGGCAGGCGAGGTCGAACTCCGCTTCCGACAGGCCTTCCACATCGTAGCGGGCTGCTATACGCAGTCCGTCGATATTCTTCAGCCCAAGGTTTTCATGGACGTCCCTCAGCAGCGCGCCGGCTTCCACGTCGTCTCCGGGTTTCTTCTCTACATAAGCGCGTCTGACGATATCGGCATTTTCCATCATAGCGATAAGCTCCATCCTGGCGCCCTTTCACCGGCCGCCTTTTGATTTGATATGTGGTTATTATACCACATGGAGCAGCGGCTGCTTTGCGTCCTTTTTTTGCACGCAGCGCTTTTATCTTTTCCCTATTGGTGATAGAATTAACGAGGAAAATTCTTCGTTCTTTTCAACATCACTAAATAGGAGGATCAAATATGCTTCGCAAAACGCGCATCATCTGTACACTTGGCCCGGCTACAGACCCGCCCGAGGTGATACGGGGCCTGCTGCGGTCGGGAATGAACGCCGCCCGGCTCAACTTCTCCCACGGTACCCATGAGGAGCACGCGGATCGTATCGCGCGGCTCAGGGAAGCGGAGAAGGAGACGGGCATAGACGTCGCCCTGATCCTGGATACCGCCGGCCCGGAGATCCGCACCGGCCCGGTGAAGGACGGCAAGATCGAGTTGGCGGAGGGGCAGGAGTTCACGCTGACCACGAAAGCGGTGGAAGGCGACGACACGAAAGTGTCCGTCACCTACGAGCTGCTGCCAACCTGCGTAGAGCCCGGGCAGAGCATACTTCTGGACGACGGCCTGATACGCCTGGAGACCCTCTCGGTCGACGGGACCGATATCCGCTGCCGGGTCATGAACGGCGGGAAGCTCACCAACCGTAGGGGCGTCAACGTCCCCGGCGCGGATATGCCCTTTCCCGTGCTGACGGACAAGGACAAAGACGACCTCCGCTTCGGCGTGGAGCAGGGGGTGGACATCGTAGCCGCCAGCTTCGTGCGTTATGCCGACGACGTGAGAACCATACGCTCCTGGCTTGATGAGCTGGGCGGGCGCCAGTTCATCGTGGCGAAAATCGAAACGCAGCAGGGCGTGGACAATCTGGACGAGATACTGCAGCTCGTAGACGGCATCATGGTGGCCAGGGGCGACCTGGGCGTGGAGGTCCCGGCCGAGGAGCTCCCCATCATCCAGAAGGAAATGATCCGCGCCTGCAATCAGGCCGGCAAGCCGGTGATCACCGCGACCCAGATGCTGGAATCCATGATCCAAAATCCCCGGCCCACCAGGGCGGAGACCAGCGACGTGGCAAACGCCATACTGGACGGGACCGATACCATCATGCTCTCCGGGGAGACCGCGGCGGGCAAGCATCCCCTGGAAGCCGTGGGTACCATGGCAAGGATCGCCGAGCAGATGGAGTCCTCCCTGATCTGGCGGCAGCAGTTCGACCATCATTTCAATCAGATGGACAATCAAAACGACCCCATCAGCGACTCCGTAGCCAGGGCGGCCTGCTTGCTGGCGGATAAGATACAGGCGAAGGCTATCCTGACCTCCACCCAGGGGGGATTCACCGGCCGCCAGATATCCCGCTTCCGCCCCCGGGCGCCAATCATCGCTACCACCCCGGTGGAGACCGTGCGGCGGCAGCTGATGCTGAGCTGGGGCGTCATCCCCGTACTGGTGCCTCAGGAAGACAACACGGACGAGGTGATCGCTATCGCCATCGAGACAGCCGTCAAGGAAGGGCATGTGTCAAGCGGCGACCTTGTGGTCATCACGGCGGGCGTGCCTGTAGGCAGATCCGGGACCACAAATCTGATCAAGGTCCACAAGATCGGCGACCCCATCCGCTGAAGCGTTATGTCTATTCAGCGAAGGGCGGGCTTGGGACGTCGCACCCACGGATTCGCCGTGCATGCGATTACTTATCTGGCAGTTGAAGCTGTTCAATCCATCGCATGTAAATAGCCACGCCCCAAGCCCGCCCTCTACGGAGCGGACACCTCTCAGTTACGGAGCGCTAAAGCGTCCGGATGGATGACGAAGCGGTCCCGGCCCTGCTCCTTTGCCATGTACAAGGCGGCGTCCGCCTTCTCGATGAACTCGCTTAGGCTGAGCTCTCCCGGCTCGTCGGGGCGGCGGATCATGCACCCTATGCTCAACGTGACGTAAGGCGCCACGGAGTCGCCGTGGGGGATATTCAGCCCGCGCATAGCCTCCAGCATGTGGCGCCCCACCCGCTCCGCCATCCCGGCATTGTCGCCCGTCATCGTGACCACGAACTCCTCCCCGCCGTACCGGGCGGCGAAGTCATTTTTCCTCACTGAGGCGGATATAGCGTCCGCCACGGAGCTGAGACATCTGTCCCCCTCCACATGGCCGTACAGGTCATTATAATTCTTAAAGCTATCCACGTCGATGAAGAACAGAATCAGGTACAACTTCTCATTGGCGGCCCGCCGCCATTCCTGCTCGATATACACGTCGAAGCTCCTGCGGTTGTGGAGCCTTGTCAGGGAGTCCGACGTGGCGAGGAGCTCAAGCCTCTTCGTGGAGATGAACTGGTTCTTCCGTGAATCCCAATACAGAAACGCGGCGAATGAAGCGACGACAAAAGAGCAAATCATATTGATCAGGCTGGGATAGAAGTTGGAGATATCCTGCTTCTCAGTAAAGAGCAAGGCGACCACCGCCGATACGTAGAATGCCACAAGCCCTAAGGTAACGCCAATCCGGAAGCGCAGGAAAAAACCAACCGCGAAAATCGCGATGATCAGGACGTTGATATTCTTGATCCCGGTGACCGGTATCTCCACATGGGAGCTGATCAGGAAAAGGATCATGATGATGGCGATCTGGACTACCGACACAAGTTCGGATAAGAAGCAGCGCTGTATGTGCTTCTTTCGGACGACGAGCATCATGAAAAAAATAGCCAGCGACAGGGCGATGCAGGCTACATGGTAGGGCAAGACGAGCCAGAACTCCTCCACGCCCTCCGCGCCGCTTGTGTAGGAGATATATCCCACCGTCATGGATGCACTGAGCAGGGAAGCGGATACCGCCGACAGAAATATCGTTACCCTGCTGTTGTACTCTGTATTTATTCGGTCGAATTCCGCCTGGTCTTCCCGCGAAAGCTTGCTCCTGCCTTCGAAGAATCTCTTAGCGCCCATAAATTGCAGCCCTTTCCAAATGAGATACGCCCCCGATAGAAAAGAGGCGTTGCCATAGACGGATATTTTATAGTGTATAATAATTATACCACTTAGGAAATAGAATGTCCCCGTTGATTTTCGTAAAATTTCAGAAAACCAACGGGGACTGTTTGCTTAGGTGTAACGGGGTACGATGTGGCGATCAGGCTACTCGGTCATACCGGATATACGTAGGAATACAAGCTGCGGCCGCCTTTGAAGGGCCCTTTCATCAGATCGTCCATGAGCTTGGGCTCGGCGTCGGACAGCTCCGTCATCTCCATGGGCAGCTTGCCCGCGGGATAGGCTTCAAGGATCTCGTCGTGGATCTTGCAGATGAAGTCGATGAGGACGTCCAAACCTTCCTCCGCCTTCTTGGGGTCGGCTTTGGTGGGATAACCCACGACGCCTTCGGGGTACTGCTTGACTTCCAGGGGTCCTAAGCCTGCCGTGCAGTGGCCGGGGAGGGGCCACTGATAGACGTCGCCGCCCAGGTCTATGGTCTTGGGGGACAGGACGTGCTTCTTCGGCCAGTTCTTCGTGTCCTCCATCTGCTCCTTATGGTTCAGCTCGCCGAACAGGGCCATGGCGTAGGACGTCTCTACCTCGTCTGCGTGGCGGAATGCCGTGTCAAACTGGGTGTCGTTGACGTCGAACTCCTTCGCCCGGAGATACTTGGCTATGACAGTGGGCCAGTTGACGAAAGCGAACATGCAGGGGACCCGCGTCGCTTTCTGGAACATATGGATGGCGTTGGGGATGACGTACTCCTGGCCGTGCCCGTTGAGCAGGATCATTTTGCGGAAGCCCGCGTTCCAGTACCCGGCGAAGATGGCGCGCAGATAAGCGTTGAACGTATCCTCAGGGACGACGATGGTGCCGGGCATACCCATCTGATTCCAGGAGTGGGCGCCGAACCAGACGGGCTGGGAAATGGTGCAGCCCTTCTCCTTCGCCACGATCTCCGCCATACGGGTCACCAGGAAGGTATCCTCGCCGTAAGGCTGGCCCATGCCGTGGTACTCGGTGCTGCCGATGGGGATGAGGATGATGTCGTTCTTCTTCAGGCGCTCCTGGACCGCGGTGCCGGTCATGTTTTGGAAATAGAGATTCTCAGGGCTGTCCATATACCCTTTGGACATTTGATACTTCATGAAATCCGCCTCCTATTTATTTAGTGTGATAATAAATCGCTGTTTGTAATCATAATATGGAACAGTATGAGTGTCAATGAAAATACTCTTTGCCCAGGGCGGCGATCTCCGCTGTCAGGGCGTCGTACACCCCGGGGTAGATGGATTCGGGGCCGCCCATAGTCAGGCCCGGGATGAGGTACTTCGTGCCGGACTTCTCCACCAGGGCCCGCAGGTCGCGCCTCAGGGCTTCCACAGACCAGTCCTCCTTGTCGTGCTTGCCGTTGTCCAGGCCGCCGTGGAAAGTGATCTTGCCGCCGTAGTTCCGGATGAGCTCCGGGATGTCGTTTTCCGATACCGCGCCCTGGAACACGTCTATCCCCATCTCGATCATGTAGGGGACGAGGTTGGCGGCGTAGGAGTCGCTGTGGTGCACGATGAGCTCCACGCCGTGCTGCTTCCAGAAGCTGTATACCCGCTTATACGCGGGGAACAGGAACTTCTCGAAGTCCGCGGGGGACAAAAACGACCTGGTCTGGGTACCCCAGTCGTCGTGGTGAAATATGGCGTCGGGATGCTGGCGCTCCACGATGATCTTCGCCGCCTCGATCTCCCAGTCCGCCAGGCGCTGGATGAGTTCCAACATAGCTTCAGGCTCCTCGTGGAAATTCGCCAGGCAGTCCACCATGCCCATCAGGGAGTGCATGCGCTCAAATATCCCCGGGGCGATCATCGCCGCCGCGAATACTTCAGTCCTGTCCACGGCTTCCATTGCCTTCACATGGTCTTCCGTCCATAGATCGTCGTAGGAAGCGGGCTCGGGAATGGTCAGGACCTCCTTCCACTTCGTGACGTCCTTGAGGGCGATGAATTCCGGCGTGTGCAGAGGAAAGGGGGTGACCACGTGCTCCGGCCATGAAGAGGTCACGCCCCAGTCGTTTACGATGGTGCCGCCCCTGGGGCAAGCCCCCGCCCGGCCCCTGACGATGGGGTTCCCCACCAGCTTCATGTACTCATACTGGTTTACGAATCGGTCGGGGCTGCCGCCCCGCAAGGTTTCTAAAAAGTTTTGCCTGATCGTCAGCATAATGCATACCTCCCGCGAGCTTTTTTATTTGTTATTATACCATATGAAGCGCGGCTAAATATGATATAATAACCAAAAAAGAAGGGGGAAAGCCCGTGAAAAAGAGAACCTTGACTATCCTGATACTGGCGGCTTTTCTGCTTGGCGCTACGGCTCCGGCAGCGCTTTCGGCGAATACCGCCGTGACGAATCTCGCGGTCAGGCCGGATATTAATACAGTCGGCGAGTACAGCCGCTACCAAATCAACTTCACCACCAACGTGGAGCTGACCGGCGGCATCGATACGGTCCAGATCAGGTTTCCGTCCGAGTACCGGTCGAACAATATCAACTGGCAGTCGGGCGGCGCGGAGGTCAACGGCGTATTGTCCGGCGGCATGGACTATACCAACGGCTTACTGACCATACTGATCCCCAGAAATATGACGATCCGGGCAGGGGATACGGTGGTCGTCGGCCTATCCCCCGGCGTGGTGAGGAATCCCTCAGCGGTAGGGGAGTACAGCTTATCCGTAAGCACTTCCAAGGAGACCGTGCCCGTGGATTCGCCGAGATTCTCCATATCCGAATATGTGAACGCCGACGGCGTCTCGCGGCCTCATGTGACGCTGACCCCGGTGAGGGGCTACCAGGCGGAGGAGATAGCGGTGAAGTTTACCACCAACCGCTCCGGGCAGCTCATCGGCAGCGTGGACCAGATCATACTGGAATTCCCCTCCGGCTTCCGGCTGCCGCAAGTCATAGACGAACGTCACATCACGATCAACGGGATACAGATGCACGGGCTGAGCCCCGCCGTCACGGGGCAGAGGTTGATCCTGCCTTTGTCGCCTACGATGAATTTCACCGAGATGCACCTCATCGAGATCGTCATCGCGCCAAACTCCGGCGTGACCATAGACAGAAACGTCTCCGACGCCAGGATGTGGGCGAGCACTACGAGAAATACCGCTACCGTGGAGTCCTTCCCTTTCAACATGAGCAGGACGCCGGATCAGATATACATCCCGGCCGACGACAAGGATCCGGGGGTAACCGTAGCGCCAAACGGCGCGGGCGCCCTGGGGCAGTGGACCTTCACCTTCCCGAGAAACACGATACTGCTGACTCAGGGAAACATCGTGATGGGCTTCACCATCGTGTTCCCCAACGGCGTCGTGCTGCCCGGCTCCATCGCCGCCCAGCACATCACTGTAAATGGCCAGCAGAGCGCGGGAGTGCTGGTGACCCCCAACCGCAGGGAAGTGATATTCAATCTGCCCGTGGGCTTTTCCACGGATTTCGACATCACCGTAGCCATCTCTTCCGGGGCGGGCATACAGAACCCTCCCGCCGCCGTGTACCATATGGAGATCGGCGCTTTCGGCGGGATCAAGACCTTCACCACGAAGGCCTTCGAGATCAAGACGGTTTCCGACGCCGTGACCGATCCCCAGAGCCCTCAAGGCCAGCAGCCTCCGCCTTTCTACAACGACAAGGTTGTGAAGCTGACATTAAATGACCCCATCGCCGTCAGCGACGGCAGCGCGGTGATCCTGGACGTGGCCCCTCAGCTCATCGACGGCTTCACCATGGTCCCCCTGCGCTTTGTGACCGAGGGGCTGGGGGCGGTGGTGGACTACGACGCTACGCAAAACACCGTGACTCTGAATCTGGGCAACCGCTCCATTGTGCTTTGGCCCGGCTCGACCCTGGCGAAGGTGGACAATGTGGTGGTCACCCTGGCTAAGGCCCCGATCATCCGGGAGGACCGGACGATGGTGCCTGTCCGCTTTGTCTCGGAGTGCTTCGGCGCTATGGTGGACTACATCAGCCCTACCGATCCCATCACCATCACCATGACCCCCGACGCCTTGACGAAGATGCCCGCGGTAGCCGATATCCAGGCGGGGCAAGCGGCGGCTGCGGGTGGCGCGGGCAGCGGCGGCGCCGGCTCGGGCGCGGGAAGCGGCTCAGGCTCAGGGAGCGGCTCGAGCTCAGGGAGCGGCTCGGGCACGGGCAGCCCCGGCGAGCCGGGCGGGGGCGGCGGGGCGGCCGTGGGCAAGACCATCGCCCTGAAGTCCGGCAGCCTGAGGGCCAACCTGCGCAGCGGCCCCGGTACCAGCTATGACATGGTGGGCTACATCCTGCCCACGGAGACGGCAAAGATCCTCGAAATCAAGAAGGACGGGGAAAACTACGACTGGTACCACGTAGAGTTCAACTACAACTTCAAGGCCTGGGTCCGCAGCGACCTGGTCGACGTGATGTGATCTATCCCCTTTGGAGGCATGATGAACAAAGTCAAAACGATCAAAGACGACATCCGGCGGGAGGTATTGGCGGCCGTATCCAGGGCAGTGAGTGAGGGGCGGCTGCCGGACATACCCGCGCCGGCGTTTACCGTAGACGCGCCCCGTGACAAAAACCACGGGGATTTTGCCGTCAACATAGCGATGATCATGAGCAAGCCGGCGGCCATGCCGCCCCGGGCCATCGCTCAGGTTATAGCGGGCTATATGGACCCCAGCCCGGACTGGCTGGACAAGGTGGAGATCGCCGGACCCGGTTTCCTGAACTTCCATCTGGCTTCCGACTACTTCCATCCTATACTGGAAGCCATCCTGGCGGAAGACCGGGCTTACGGGCGCAGCGACTACGGCGGCGGGCGCAGGGTGCAGATCGAATTTGTCAGCGCCAACCCTACCGGGCTGCTTCATATGGGCAATGCCCGGGGCGCCGCCCTGGGGGACAGCTTGGCGAACGTGATGAGCGCGGCAGGCTTCCAAGTCAGCAAAGAGTACTACATCAACGACGCCGGCAACCAGATCGAAAACTTCGGCAAGTCCCTGGAAGCCAGATATCTGGAGCTCCTTGGCGAGGAAGTGGAGTTCCCCGAGGACGGCTACCGGGGCGACGACATCACCGCTACAGCCAGGCGGATACTGGACCGGGAGGGGGACAGGTTCCTCCGGGCGGATACGGAAAGCCGGCGGGGATATATGATCGGGGAAGGGCTCCGGGAGAAGCTGGAGGACATCCGGCGGAGCCTGGAGGGCTTCGGCGTCGGCTTCGACGTCTGGTTCAGCGAGCTGAGCCTGCATGAAGGCGGCAAGATACAGGAGACCATCAGCCTCCTGAGGGAAAAAGGGCTCCTGTACGAAAAGGACGGCGCGTTGTGGTTCCGGGCTACGGCCTTCGGGGACGAGAAGGACGAGGTCATGCTCCGGGCCAACGGCGTACCTACGTATTTCGCCAGTGACGTCGCGTATCACCGGGACAAGTTCGAACGGGGCTTCGAGACGGTCATCAATATATGGGGCGCCGACCACCACGGCCACGTGGCGCGGATGAAGGGGGCGATGGGCGCCTTCGGGTACCGGCCGGAGGACTTGGAAGTGGTTCTGATGCAGCTTGTGCGGCTCATGCAGGGCCGGGAGACCGTAAGGATGTCCAAGCGGAGCGGTCAATACGTCACCCTGGACGAACTGGTGGAAGAGGTGGGCAGGGACGCCGCGCGTTTCTTCTTCGTCATGCGCGCCGCCGAAAGCCAGATGGACTTCGACCTTGACCTGGCGAAATCCCAGTCCTCGGAGAACCCGGTCTACTATGTGCAGTACGCCCATGCCAGGATACACAGCCTGCTGAAGATGGCCCAGGCCTCGCGGCAGGAGAAGGCGGAGGCCCGGACGGGGGCCGACCTGAGCCTGCTGGCCCACCCGGCGGAGAGGGAACTCATCCGAAAGCTGGCGGAGCTGCCCGAGGAAGTCGCCCAGGCCGCGGCTGACCGGGAGCCCCATCGGCTGCCCAGGTACGCCATGGATCTGGCCGCCTTATACCATAGTTTTTATACCGAATGCCGCTGCCTGGTGGACGATGCGGCTCTCAGGCAGGCGCGTTTGCAGCTGTGCGACGCCACAAGGGTCGTACTTCGCAATGTATTGGAGATCATCGGCGTAAGCGCGCCGGAGAGAATGTAGGGAGGAAGGTAGTATGGCGCAGGCTAGATATGTGTTTATCACCGGAGGGGTGGTATCTTCCCTGGGGAAGGGGATCACGGCGGCTTCACTGGGGCGTTTGCTGATCAACAGGGGCCTCAAAGTGGTCAATCAGAAGTTTGACCCGTACATCAATGTGGACCCGACCAATATGAGCCCTACCCAGCACGGCGAGGTCTTCGTCACCGACGACGGCGCCGAGACCGATCTTGACCTGGGCCACTATGAGCGTTTCACGGACTGCGTCCTTCCCAGCTGCTGCAGCGTGACGATGGGTTCCGTCTACGACAATGTCATCCGCAACGAACGCGAAGGCAAGTACCTGGGCGGAACGGTTCAGGTCATCCCCCACATCACCAATGAGATAAAAAACGCCATACGGGCGGTATCCGACAGGCTCTATCCCGACGTGGTCATCACCGAAGTGGGCGGCACGGTAGGCGATATCGAGTCGCTGCCTATCCTTGAGGCGATACGCCAGCTCAAGCGGGAGCTGGGGAGCGAAAACGTGATGTACATCCACGTGACCCTGGTGCCTTTCCTCTCCGCTTCATCCGAGGCGAAGACAAAGCCTACCCAGCATAGCGTGAAGGAGTTGCGGAGCATCGGCATACAGCCCAACGCTATCGTCTGCCGCTCCGAGCAGAAGCTGTCAAAGGAGACGGAAGATAAGATCGCCCTCTTCTGCGACATCGACGTAGAAGCGGTGATCCAGACCCCCGACGTGGACAACCTGGACGAGATACCCCTGCTTCTGCGGTCTCAAGGCTTCGACGATATCGTGGTGGATTACTTCCGGCTGGAGTGCGACCCGGCTAAGATGGACGAGTGGGAGGCATTGGTACGCCGGGCGGAGAATCCAAAGCACAGAGTAAGGATAGCCGTGGTGGGCAAGTATACCGAGCTGCCGGACGCCTACCTCAGCATAGGCGAGGCCCTGCGCCACGCCGGCATCCATCATGAGACCGATGTGCAGTATACGCTGATCTTCTCCGGCAGTATCACCGGCCCGGAGAAAGCGGAAGAGATACTGGAAGGCTACGACGGCATACTGGTCCCCAGCGGCTTTGGCACCCGGGGCATAGAGGGCGCGATCCTGGCTATACAGTACGCCCGGGAGAAGGGCGTGCCGTACTTCGGCATAGGCCTGGGCATGCAGCTTGCCCTGGTGGAGTTCGGGCGAAACGTACTGGGGCTCAACGCCGGCTCCGAGGAAGCCCATCCCGACTGCGCGGACAAGGTGGTGCATTACGCCCGCAAAAACGACCAATCCGATCCGTCCAGCTTCGGCAGAAACGGCGCCCTGCGCATCGGCAGCTACGGTTGCAGGCTGCAGGGGGGCTCCATCGCCTCGGGGGCTTACGGCGCCAACGACATACGGGAGCGGCACCGTCACAGGCTGGAGATGAATAACGCGTACCGCCGGGCCTTCAGCGACGGCGGTATGTGGATCACCGGTCTCTCCGAGGACGAGGAGATGGTGGAGATCGTGGAGATCAAGGACCATCCCTGGTTTTTGGCCTGCTCATTTCAGCCGGAATTCAAATCCCGGCCAAACCGCGTCCATCCGCTTTTCCGCGAATTCATCGGCGCGATACTGCGGCGGAAAGAGTAGGATTAGGCAGCGTGTGTCTCGCCGCGCCAACGCAGGCTGGGAAGCGACGACGAATGGAGTGAGCGTTGATCTATGCCGAAGTATGTGATCGCCCTTGATCAGGGCACCACGAGCAGCAGGGCCGTCCTGTTTGACCATGAGCAGAATATCGTGGGGATCGCCCAGCGGGAATTCACGCAGCTCTACCCCAATGAGGGCTGGGTGGAGCATGACCCCATGGAGATATACTCGTCCCAATACGGCGTGATGACGGAAGCCATCGCCCGGAGCGGGATCGCCATAACCGACCTGGCTGCCATCGGTATCGCCAACCAGCGGGAAACCACGGTGATGTGGGATAAATCCACGGGCAGGCCGATTTACAACGCCATTGTCTGGCAGTGCCGCCGCACTGCGCCCATCATCGACGAACTGGTCGCCGCCGGGCTGGAGGGGCATATCCGCGGCGTCACGGGGCTGGTGCCGGACGCGTATTTCTCCGGCACGAAGATCAAATGGATACTGGACCATGTGGAAGGCGCCAGGGCAAAGGCGGAGCGCGGAGAAGTGCTTTTTGGCACAGTGGACTCCTGGCTGGTGTGGAGGCTTACCGGCGGGGCCGCCCATGTGACCGACTATACCAACGCCTCCCGGACCATGATCTACGATATCCACCGGCTGCAGTGGGACGGGAAGCTGCTGGAAGCCCTGGATATACCACCCGCCTGCCTGCCGAAGGTATGCGGGAGCAGCGAGATATACGGCCATGTCAACATACAGGGCTTCAACATCCCCATCGCGGGCATGGCGGGGGATCAGCAGGCAGCCCTTTTCGGCCAGTGCTGCTTCGAGGCGGGGGACAGCAAAAACACATACGGCACCGGCTGCTTCCTCCTGATGAATACCGGCGACAAAGCTGTGGCGAGCCAAAACGGGCTGGTCACCACCATCGCCTGCGGCGCGGAAGGCGCGATACAGTACGCCCTCGAGGGCAGCGTATTTACGGCGGGGGCGGTGATCCAGTGGCTAAGGGACGAGCTGCGCTTCCTGGGGGAAAGCCGGGACGCGGAGTACTACGCGCAAAAGGTGGAGGATACGGGGGGCGTATATCTGGTTCCCGCTTTCACCGGCTTGGGCGCGCCCTACTGGGATATGTACGCCAGGGGCTGCCTGGTAGGCCTGACCCGGGGGACGGGGAGGGAGCACATCATAAGAGCCGCTCAGGAGAGCATCGCCTACCAGAGCTTCGATCTGGTGGACGCCATGGAGAAGGATACGGGCATCCCCATGACGCTGCTGAAAGCGGACGGGGGCGCCAGCCGGGACGGCTTCCTGATGCAGTTCCAGGCAGACATCCTCAACTGCCGTGTCGTAAGGCCGGAGACGAGCGAGTCTACCGCGCTGGGGGCGGCGTATCTCGCCGGTTTAGCCGCGGGGGTATGGAGCGGCAGGGAAGAGCTTAAGAAGCACTGGCGTTCCGACGTGGTCTTTCAACCTTCGATGGCGGCTGAGAAGCGGCAGGAGCTGCTGGACGGCTGGCACAGGGCGGTAGGGCGCAGCTTGGGGTGAACCGGCGTTGTATACTGCTGTGGTTTCGCGGACGTTGTACAGGATAGGATCAAACGCAAGGATACGGGGAGTAAAGAATGGCGGAAATCACAAAGGGCACGGAAAAAGAAAAAAAGCATTACGCATGGGTCATACTGGTCGCCTGCTGCGTGTTTTGTTTCGGATTTGGAATGACGGCGAATAGCATGGGCCAGTTTTTTGTGCCCGTCACGAGAGAGCTGGGGCTTGGCATGGGTCAGTTTACCATGTACATGACCTTTAGCGGGCTGATCCAGGTGGCTTCGATGACGATGTTAAATAAGATGCTGGATAAGGTCAAGCTCCGGGTATTGTTGACCTGCTGCTTTGTCGTCCGCTTATCATGCACGGCCCTGATGGGGACGTTTCATCATTTGTGGCAATGGTACGCCGTGGGCGTCGTCATGGGCGTCGTAGGGCCTCCGGTCCATCTGGTCATGCCCCCCATCATCCTGAGCAACTGGTTTGTGAAGAAGAGGGGGTTCGCCATCGGGATCGCTATGATGTTTTCAGGGCTTGGGGGCGCGGTCATGAACCCGGGCCTTGCGTGGATCATCGAGAACTTCGGTTGGCGGACCGCTTATGTAGCGAACTCCCTGATCGCCGGAGCGGTGGTGCTGCCGTTTTTCATGTTCGTCATCCTACTGAAGCCTTCGGACAAAGGGCTGAAGCCGTATGGCTACGAAGAAGCCGCCGCTGCCGCCCCGGAAAGTCAAGGCAAGCCGGAGGGTGCGGAGGACGCGAAGGATGCGAAGAGCGCGGCGACGGGCGCCCCGCAGGAGAGAGGAGTCCCCTGGAATACGGCTGTACGCTCGGTTTCTTTCATCCTTATGGTGGTTATATTCGCGGTAAGCGGATTTTTTGGCGGATATACGCAAGTATTGTCGGCTTACGGGGTATCCATCGGGTTGTCCATCACCGCCGCGGCGGTTTTACCTTCGTTGTGTATGGTGGGTAATGCCTTGACCAAGCTTACCATGGGAGCGGTGAACGACAGATATGGCGGGAAGGTGATGATGTACAGCGGGCTTGGGGTGGTGCTCATCGCCATGCTCTTGCTGCTCAATGGCGCCAATCCCCCTGCCGGTTTATATATCGGCGCGTTTCTGGCGGGGATATTCCTCACGGTGATGTCGGTATCTTCGCCCCTTATGGTCCATACCGTATACGGCGCCCGGGACTATACGCGGATATTCGTGACGCTTTCCCTGGCGCAAAACCTTCTCGTCGCCATGGGGGCTTCCATCATCGGGTTCATGTTTGACTTCACCGGCGACTATACCTTGTCCTTCATCACAGGCGCCGCCGTCACCGTCGTGACTGCCGCCCTCACTTACTTCGCTTTCCGGACAAGCAAGAAGCTGGCGTGGGAATAAGCGTATGAAGTATTACGCCATGGAGAAGGACGCCGTGCTGGCGGAGGTGGGCAGTACCCCCGCTGGGCTGGGGCAAGCCGAAGCGGCGGAGCGTCTGGAGAAATACGGCAAGAATAAATTAACAGAGCCGGAAAAAGAAGGGCTCTTCCGAAAGTTTCTAAACGCGCTTATGGATCCAATGATTTTCCTGCTCCTGGGCGCGGCGGTGATATCCACAGCGACTACGGTCTACCAAAACATCGTCCAAGGCGCCCATGAAAGCTACGCGGATCTGTTTATCATCCTTTTTGTGCTGATCATCAATACCGCGCTGAGCATGGTGCAGGAATCCAAAGCCGAGCAGGCCATCGAAGCGTTGATGGAGATGACGGCGGCTACCAGCCGGGTACTCAGGGACGGCGAGGTCACTGTCGTCAAGAGCGAGGATCTGGCGGTGGGGGACGTGATCATCCTGGAAGCCGGCGACGCGGTCCCTGCGGACTGCCGGATACTGGAAAGCCACTCGATGAAGGTGGAGGAGGCAGCCCTCACCGGCGAGAGCCTCCCTGTGGGTAAGATCATCGATCTGCTCATGCTCAGGGAAGGCGCCGGAGACATACCCCTGGGCGACCGGGTCAATATGGCTTACTCCGGCAGCGTCGTCGTATACGGCCGGGGGCGGGGGGTAGTCACCGCCGTTGGTATGGATACGGAGCTCGGCAAGATCGCCGAAGCCCTGACCCAGGCAGAGGCGGAAGAGACGCCGCTGCAGAAAAAGCTCGGGGAGCTGTCCGTGACGCTGACCAAGCTGTGCCTCGCCGTCTGCGCTTTTGTCTTTGTCTTCGGCGTCGCCCGGGACGTCTTCTTGATCCCAACCAGCGAATCGGTCTTCAGCGTTGCCCTGGATACTTTTATCATCGCGGTTGCCCTGGCTGTGGCCGCCATACCCGAGGGCCTGCCGGCTGTGACCACGATCATCCTGTCCATCGGCGTATCTTCCATGTCAAAACGCAACGCCCTTATCCGCAAGCTCACCGCTGTAGAGACCTTAGGCTGCACCCAGGTGATTTGCTCCGACAAGACGGGCACCCTCACGCAAAATAAAATGACGGTGGTAGACGCGTATACCGATGATACGGCGCTGCTCGCGAAAGCCATGGCTTTATGCAGCGACGCGAAACGGGACAATGCCATGCCCGGGGCGGAGGGGGAGCCCACCGAGTGCGCCCTGGTGAACTATGCCTGGGAGCTGGAGCAACACCGGGATGAGCTGGAAGCGATATACCCCCGGACGGGAGAGGCGCCTTTTGACTCCGGGCGCAAGATGATGAGCACCCTCCATCAGGAAGACGGGCATGTGATCCAGTATACAAAGGGCGCGTGTGAGATACTGCTTGAGCATTGTACCGCTTACCTTGATCGGGGTAAAGCGGCGCCCATCACCCGGGCGTATCGCGAGGAGATCCTCAGCCGGGCGGAGGAGTTCGCGGGCAGGGCCCTGCGGGTGCTGGCGGCGGCTTACCGGATCCATAAGACACAGCCGCAAAGCAACGAGGCGGATGAATTAGAGCAGGATATGGTTTTCATCGGCGTCGTGGGGATGATCGACCCGTGCAGGCCGGAGGTCTACGACGCCATCAACGAATGCCGCATGGCCGGAATCCGCCCGGTCATGATCACCGGCGACCATAAAGATACAGCGATAGCCATCGCCAGGGATCTGGGGATCATCACCGACGCCTCCCAGGCTATAGAGGGGGCGGCTCTGGAGACCTTGAGCGATGAAGAGCTGATCGACGCCGTCGAGAGATACAGCGTTTACGCCAGAGTGCAGCCGGAACACAAGACCCGGATCGTAAGGGCATGGAAAGCCAGAAATATGGTCACCGCCATGACCGGAGACGGAGTGAACGACGCCCCTTCCATCAAAGCCGCGGATATCGGCATAGGTATGGGTATCACCGGCACAGCCGTGACGAAGAGCGTGAGCGACATGGTGCTGGCCGACGACAACTTCGCTACCATTGTCCACGCGGTGGAAGAGGGCAGAAAGGTCTACGACAATATCCGTAAAGTCATCCAATTCCAGCTGACGACGAACCTGGCGGAGATCGTGGCGGTCTTCCTGGCGTCTATGCTGGGCTTCCGCATCCTGAGGGCGGCGCATCTGCTGTGGATCAACCTCGTCACCGACTCCGCCCCTGGCCTGGCCCTGGGCATGGAGAAGGCGGAAGGGGACGTCATGCGACGCAGGCCACGCCCGCCGGACGAAGGTTTGCTATCCGGCGGCGCGGCGTATTCCATGATACTTCAGGGCGTATTTATGGGGTTATTGATCGTCTTTTCCTACTTTTTCGGCGAATATCTGGAAAACGGTTCCTGGAGCTTCAAGCAGAGCGCCGACGGGATGACGATGGCCTTTCTCACTACCAACTTCGTGGAAATGTTCCGGGCTTTCGGCTGCCGGTCCCTGACCAGCCCGATCCTTAGCATGAAAACGAGGAATCTATGGCTTTGGGGGGCGCTGGCCTGGACTTTTATCCTCACCGTCGGGGTGATTTACATCCCGGCTTTCCGTGACCTCTTTGGCTTCACCAGGATCGATGTGGCGGAATTCTTCATCGCTCTGGGGCTGGCTTTCTCCATCATCCCGGTGATGGAAGCCATCAAATGCCTGCAGCGTTACCGCAGGCGGCCCCTTCAACTGTAGTGATGGTTGTATGCCTGTCGCAGCGCTGGTTTTCCTTGCATTTGTGCTTTCCGTGACGCCGTGATATACTTTCATTAACGATACACTTGAAGAAATCAATGAAAAAGGAGCCAAGGGGGGCGGCTTGATGATAATCGCGATGGACAAGCTATGCGTGGTGTTCGCAAAGGCTTTCGACATCATCGAAAAAGAGCAGTTGGGCGCCAGCGAGAACCACAGCCTACGGGTCGCCGCTTTATGCGTAGCGATGGGTGAGCATCTGGGATATGACGACGATACCATCGCCGCAGTCACGGTATGCGGTATGTTTCACGACAGCGCGCTGACCGAGTATCATCTTTCTCAGAAAGAAGGCGAATTCCAGGAACGCAACATGATCCTGCACTGCGAAAAAGGCCAGGACAATGTATCGTGGCTGCCTTTTCAAACGGATATCGACAAGTTGATCCTGTACCATCACGAGCGGGGCGACGGCAAGGGCCCCTTCGGCAAGAAGGAGGACGAGATCCCTATGCAGGCGGCTATCATCGCCGCGGCGGACGCGGTAGACGCCGTCCATCATCTTCAGACGATAAGCGCTGCCGACTTGCCTTCTTTGCGCGAAAGGATCGCCTCCCGGGCGGAGATGTACTCCACCCGCGCCGCCATCGACGCTTTGCTGGCGGTACTGGATGAGAGCATGCTGGAGAAGCTGCGGGACGATGTGATCATGCAAACCATAGAGTGCGAGCTTCCGTACTGGGAAGTGGATATGAGCGATCCCAGAGTGGTACGCATCGGGGAATTCATCGCCAGGGTTATCGACTATAAGTCCGTTTTCACCCACAAGCATACGAGCCAGATCGCCAACCGCTCATGGGTGATGTCCGGGTACTATGGCTACGGGGCGGACGAGCGCAACGCCCTTTTTCTCGCGGCGTCGCTCCACGATATCGGCAAGATCGGAACCCCCACCGCGATCCTGGAGAAACCAGGGAAGCTGGACGACGAGGAGTTCGCGATCATCAAGCAACATGTAAAAAACACCCTTGATTGGTTGAGTGAAATACCCCATTTCGAGCTTATCCGGAACTGGGCTGCCGACCACCATGAGAAACTCAACGGTACCGGGTATTCGCGGGGCAAACCGGGGAAGGATATTGACTTCAATGCCCGGCTGATGGCCTGTATCGATATCTACCAGGCTGTCTGCGAACCACGCCCCTACCACGAAGCCAGAACTCATGAAGACACGATGGTCATTCTGCATGACATGTCGTCCAAAGGTTTTATCGACGCCGATATCGTCAGGGATATGGATAAGGTGATGGCGGCTTACTCCATGCGGGAAGTCCCCGCGCCGGACGAGGGGTGAGCGCTGCCTGAGCAGATACGATATGAGGCAAAATCTGCGGTGAAAGACAAAAACGCGGGCGCTTTCGAGGAAAGAAAGCGCCCGCGTCAGTTTGGCAAGTACTTGGCTGTCCGCGTACAGCGGATCAGAAGACGATCAGGCATCCAGCGTCCTGAGGAGCTCTTCGTGGGATTCCTTCGTCAGCGTGTAGCCCATGAAGCAGAGGGCGCCGAGGCAGGTGATGATCGCCGGGATGAAAGACATGCAGCTGCGCCATAAGACGATCAGGGACTGAGGCTGGCTGGCGCCGGGGACATAACCCATGGCGCTCATGATCCAGCCCATGACGCCCTGGCCAAAGGATATGCCGAATTTGAACATAAAGTTGATGCAGGCGAAAATGAAGCCGCTGGCCCGCAGATTGTACTTCGCCATGGTGTACTCGGTCACGTCGGGTACCATGGAGAAGAGGCAGACAAAGCCCACATTGTTGACCAGGCCGCGGACAAAGGAAATGATATTAAAGAGCATACGGCCTGAGGAAGTGTCTACCGGTATCCAGAACATGAAGATGGCGATGAAAGCGGAGACGAACCAGGAAATCATGGCGATGTTTCGTTTGTTTGAGTATTTCTTGACCAGCACGCCCATCAGCACGGCGGCGATGATGCTGCCGAAGGACATAAATGTGGCGTTCACGGCGGAGTAGATAATGTCGCCTGCCACATAAGTCCAGAAGTACATACCGGAAGCGATGCCAGTGGCGGCGTTTAAGCCATGGCAGAGATGGGCAGCCATGAGCATGATTACCGGCTTATTGCCCTTCAGTGCCTTATACGATTCAGAGAAGGGAACCTTGACCTCGTTCACCGGCGGGATGACCCGTTCCTTGCTGCCGAAGTAGCAGATGAAGTAGAAGGGGGTCGAGATCGTGATGTAGATGAGAACCGCCCAGAAGTAGCCGGCGGCGCGGTCGTTGGGGACGAGATAAATCGTCATGGGGATGAAGGTGGCGTTCATGACGGTCATGACGACTTGGGCGCTCGTCTGACGCCAGGAAGCCAGAAGGCCGCGCTGGGTATAATCCGTGGTAATGGTAGACATCATGGAGATATGAGGTATCTCAAGGGCCGTAAACGCCGCGACGAAGATAAAGTACGCCGCGAAGTAGTACACGATCTGGCCGGTCTCGCTAAGAGCCGGGATGCGGAGAAATACGAGCAGGCAAGTGAGGTTGGAGATGATGCCCGACGGTATCATCCAGGGGCGGTATCTGCCGCGCTTCGTCGTGGTTCGGTCGGCTATGCCTCCGATGATGGGGTCGTTGATGGCGTCCCAAAGCTTTCCTACCATCAGGACGGTACCCACGATGCCGATGGGGATCATCGCCACGTCGGTCCAGAAGAAGGTCAGAAAGCCCAGGGGCAGGGTGAAAGGCACCATCATGCCGATGACGCCGGCGGCATAATTGAATCTTTCTTTGTTCTTTAGTTCTACGCTCGCCGATTCCAGTGTGCTGTGTGTGGTTTCTGCCATTGATTCTTCACCTCATTCGTATAAAAATTTATCGTTGTTATCTTATTCTTATCATGCGGTGATTTAAGTGTCAATGGTACAATTTTTGGCGGGCACATGTCGATGCAACGGGCGTACCCTAATCGTCTTCGCTGCCGGCGAAGGACTTCCGCTGCCGCCGGAAAAGGAAATAAAACACCACGCCCACCGCCGCGAGCATGACGGCTACGATCCCAAACAGGTTTCGAATGCCGTAGACGTCGGCGATGGCGCCGCCCATAGCGGAGCCTATCATGGGCGCTACGCCGGACATCATGATGCTCCAGGCGGCCTGGCCGGTGGCGCGCATCTCCATGGGCACGATACTATTGATGTAAGGCGTCAGATGGGTCCATAGTGGGGCGAAAAGCATAGCCTGGCTGAGAGCCAGCAGATACATGACGTAGATGTTTGGCGACGCGTAGATGATGAGGGCGCGGGAAAAAGCGGCTATGCTGACGATGGTGAAGACGTTGTAGATGTTCATTCTTTGCAGGTATCGGTTCGCGAAAGCCATAGTGAAGGCCTCGACGCCGATGCAGACGGCAAAGAACAAGCCGTACATGCCGAGCCCCGCGTTTAAACCCGCTTCGGTGGCGAAGTAGACGCCCATGAAAAGATTACACATGGATACACCGATGAAGGTCAGCAGCAAAAACATCAGCAGCAGAAGCATCCGGGGGTTTTGCAGGATGACCCGGTAAGAGGTTTTGTTTTTCTCTCCTTTTGCCTTGTAGGCGTGTCCCTTCGTAGCCGGAAGGAAGGACGCCGGTACTAACGCGGTCACACCCACGATGATGGCGATGATGAATACATTTGTGGAGCTCAATGTGATCCTCAGGCTGATCAGGTAAAGCAAAAACGCGCCGATGGCCGCGCCGATGGAAGCGAATACCCGCACTTTACCGAAGGACGCGCCCAGGCTTTCAATGTTTTCTACATTGATGGTATCGATCAACATACCGGGGATCGTGTTAAAGAAAAAGAGAAAAAAGTAGCAAGGAAGCAGCGTTAGCAGACCTTGATGCTTCGGCGTAATCAGTAAGAACAACCCGATCAGTAAGCCGGCTATAGTCGTGAGCAGGATGCTGTTTTTCGTTCGGGCGTGGTCGGCGACATAGCCCCATATAAACTGGGAAATAGTAGCCACCAGGGAACCGCCGGACATGATGACGCCCACCATGAAATCCGTGGTGAAGGAAAGATCCCGCAGGAAAATGGTCATATACTGGCCGGTGATAAAGACAGCCGCCCAAAAGAGCAGATACAGGGATTTCATCGCGAAGACGGTCTTCGCGGGGCTGAGGGGTTTTATATTCATTTGCTGATACACAGGCTTTCTGAATTCATTTCGCTTCAATCTAAAATAATGTTTTTCCATTATAACATATGGATACAACATATGATATGATATTTGCGAAAGGGGATGAGGGGAATGATCCAACCCATTGCCAGCATGAAAAACGCCTTTGATCTCACAGGCTACAACGTCATCGTGACCGGCGGAAACGGAGGTATCGGCTTGAGTATAGCCGACGCTATGGCCCAGGCGGGGGCAAATATCGCCATACTCTGCCGGGATATGGGGAAAGCGGATAAAGCGCTTGCGCAGCTTCAGGCTTATGGGGGGAAATACGAGAGCTTTTCCTGCGATGTGGCGGATTTACCGGGCGTGAGGAAAGCCGTGGCGGAAGCCTATGCTTTCTTCGGGGAAATCAACGTCCTGGTGAATAACGCCGGCGTGACCACCAACAAAGCGTTTCTGGATATGGATGAAGACTTGAGCCAGTGGTACCGCGTGATCAATACGGATTTAAACGGCGTGGCCCATGTGACTTACGAGGTGGGAAAACGCATGAGGGACGGGGGCAAGGGCGGCTCCATGATCAACATCACTTCCGTGTCGGGGGTCATCGTCCACCGGGACAATCCCCGAAGCCCGTATAATGCTTCGAAGGCGGGGGTCAACCACTTTACCCATGCCATGGCGGTAGAGCTCGGCAGGTACAATATCCGGGTCAACGCCATCGCGCCGGGGTATATACGCACGGGCTTCACGGCAAACCCCACGCCAGAGTTCGAGGCATTCGTGAAATCCCAGCAGCCTCTGGATCGCCTGGGCGAAGGCATTGAGATCGGCGCCATGGCTGTGTTTCTTTCGTCTCCCGCCGCAGCCCATCTCACGGGCACGATACAGCTCATCGACGGCGGCTTTACGCTGTCGTAGACAGATACTTGATAACAGTGAGATCAAAAGTAAATGATTTGGCAGCTGAGACACAGTGAGATCAGAAGTAAATGATTGAGCAGCTGAGACACAGCGGGATCAGAAGTAAATGATTGGGCAACTGAGATACAGCGGGATCAAAAGTAAATGATTGAGCTTACGAGGAGAATGTCTATGAATAAAAATGTATTGCAGATACTCAGCGGGGCGGATGTAGAAGGGATCGTGGCTTTGATCGCTAAGCTGGAGCAGTCGCCTTTTGACTATCTCAAGCTGGAAGGGGACGGCGTCAAGATCGTCATCGGCAAAAATGGCGTGACCGAGACCACGGAGCCGTCCGCGGCGGCGGCGGGCAAGGCGGCTGCCGCTCATGGACCCGCATCGGCAACGCTCGGGTTAGACGGCAGTGTGGCGCAAGCCGGTATAATGGGAGAGACGGCTACAGCCGCGGCGGAGACAGTTGCCCCGCCCGGAGCCGGTTTCACAGCTTCGGTGGAAGAGCGGCCAGGGGTATTTGTGATCAAGTCCCCGTCGTACGGCTTATTTTACGCCCAGCCTGAGCCGGGAGCCCCGCCTTATATAAAGATCGGGGACACAGTGAGAAAAGGCGATACGATCGGGCTGCTGGAGATCATGAAGACTTTCAATGCCGTGACCTCCGAGGTAGACGGCGAAGTGACGGCTATCCACGCGAAAAATGAGCAACTACTGGAGCCGGATATGCCGCTGGTTTCAATAAAGCTACGGTGACTGAGATGGGTAAAGGAGCAAAAGCGTATGTTTGAAATAGAGTCGCTGCGCGCGGATAAAACCGCCGTGATCGTCGTGGACATGCAGAACGCTTTCGTCGCGGAGGGGGCGCCATTCTACTCGGAGATGGGCAACCGGATACTGGCTCCGATGGCAGCTTTTCTGGACCAATGCCGGGGAAGGGGCTTCCGCGTCATCTATACGGAGGACTGCAAGCTCCCCGGGAAAAGCAACGTTCTGCAAGAAGGCTTACCCGGCCTGGAGATACATCCTATGGTTCGGCCAAAGGATCATGAATCTGTCGTCAGAAAGTATAACTACAGCGGTTTTTTTGGAACGAATATGGATATTCTGCTGCGCGCGGGAGGGATCGACACGGTAGCGGTCACAGGCGTATGTACGGACGTCTGCTGCCTGTCTACCGCCAGGGACGCGATGTTTCTCGGCTACCGGGTGGCCTTCCTGTCCGATATGACCGGGACTTTCGCCTTTCCCGATAAAGGATACGGGCCGGGGGACGCCTTGGCGCAGCATCAGATGGCGCTGCGAAACGTGGCTTTTTCCACCGGGCTCGTACTGACCTCCGCGGAGTTCCTGGCTCTGCCCACGGAAGGAAAGGAGTAAGCCGTTAATATGAGTGAAACTGTTCATTTTATCGACACCACTACCCGGGACGGCTCCCAAAGCAACTGGGCGGCGGGTATGCCCGTGGGTATGATGGACGCCGTCATGGAAGACCTGGATAAGGTAGGCTACCGCGCCCTGGATATCCCGTACATGCCCCTTCAGTTTAAAAAAATCGTCCGGGATCTGAAGGAAGACCCCTGGGAAATGATCAAGATGATCGGGAAGAAGGCGCCGAATACAGTCAAGGGCAGTATGCTTGGGCCCGGGCTCCGGGTGTTTGATACAGGAGGAAACAACCGGGAGGCGACGACCTTATTCCTCAAGCTTCTGGCGGAGTACGGCGTGCTGCAAAGAGTGCAGCTGATGAGCAATATCAATAATGCCAGCCCGACGTGGAAGTGGTTCATCGACCTGACCAGAAAGCTGGGCGCCGAGATCGTCTATGGGGTATGCTACTATATCGGGACCACAAGGCACACCGACGAGTTATACGCAAGGAAAACAAGAGAAGCGGTGGAGCTTGGGGCGGACGTCATCTATCTGAAAGACGCCGGAGGCCTGCTGGATGTGGAGAGCGTCAGGCGGGTCATGGGGATCATGAGGGAAAACGCCAATGGCATCCCACTGGAGATACACAGCCACTGCACAGCCGGCATGGCGGACGCGGTATACGCGGAAGCGGTCAAGCAGGGCTGCAGAGGTTTCCACACAGGCATCCCGCCCCTGGCGGAGGGCACGGCTCAGCCGACGATCGCCAACACCGCGGAAAACATGAGAGCTCTGGGCTTTGATATAGGGGGCGTCGATATCGAACGGGCGGAAAGTATATCGAAACGCATGTACCGTATGGCGAAGGAAGAAGGGCTGCCTACGGACTTCGGGCCTACGCGCTACCAGGTCGCCCAGTACATCCACAGGATACCCGGGGGCGTAGCGTCAAATATGAGGCATCAGCTCAAGGAGCTCCACCTGGAGGATCGGGTTGACGAAGTAACGGAAGAGTGCGTCCGGATCTGCGCGGAGATGGGCGAACCCCATATGATCACCCCGTACTCCCAGTATGTATGTACCCAGGCGGCGATCAACGTAGCGCTGGGGGAGAGATACAAGGTAGTCATCGACGACTTTATCAAGTACGCTCTCGGTTTTTCCGGCCCGGAATCAGGAAGCGCGGATATGGATCCCAATCTCAGGGACAGGTTTTGCGGCCTTCCCCGGGCGGAGCAGCTGAAAGAGATCGCCCGGAACAGTTCCATTGAGTTAAATAAACCCCTGAAAGATCTGAGAAATGAATACGGCGCCGCGAACCTGTCCGACGAGGAATTCCTACTGCGGTATATGATGAAGGGAACCGAAGAGATCGACGCCATGCGCGCCGTGACAAAAGAGTACCCTTTCCACCGGTACACCGGCGTGGACTCGCCCATCATCGACCTGATCGACGAGTTGAGCAGGCAGCCGAAGATCACCCAGCTGCAGGTTCAGTTTCAGGATAAAACCCTTACCCTGGCTAAGGAGAGCTTATGAGTCTTTCCAGAGTACTCATCGCCAACCGGGGTGAGATCGCGGTGCGGGTCATCCGCAGCTGTCGGGTCATGGGGATCGAGACGGTACTTGCCGCTTCCGAGGCGGACAGGGACAGCTTGGGCGCGAGGTTGGCAGACCGGACGGTGATCATCGGCCCGCCTTATGCCTCTACCTACTTAAATATTGCAAATATCGTACAAGCGGCTTTGGTTACCGGCGCCGACGCCGTCCATCCCGGCTACGGTTTCCTGGCGGAGAACGCGGAGTTTGCCGGGGCTTGCCGGGATCAAGGCCTGGTCTTCATCGGGCCCCGGGCGGAGCATATCCGGCTGATGGGGAATAAGCTCGCGGCTCGCGCCCTGGCCCGGGAGTGCGGCGTCCCGGTATTGGCGGGCTCCGAAAAGACAGGTTCCTATGAGGAGGCGCTGGGAGCGGTAGGGGAGATCGGCTTCCCCGTCATGCTGAAAGCCGCCGCGGGCGGCGGCGGGCGGGGTATGAAGATCATCACGGAAGCGGATAAAGACAGGCTTCAGAGTATCTTTCAGGAAGCCTCGGCGGAGGCGTCCGCTGCTTTTGGCGACGGCACGTTATATATGGAGAGATACATCACCCGCGCCCGCCACATCGAAGTACAGGTATTAGGCGACCGGTTTGGGAACGCGGTACATCTGGGGGAGAGGGATTGTTCGACGCAGCGGCGTCATCAGAAGCTCATCGAGGAAGCCGGCGCACCGTCCATATCGGAAGAGCTTCGCCAGGGCTTGTACGAGAGCGCCGTGAGGCTGGTGAAGAATATCTCCTACGAAAACGCGGGGACGGTGGAGTTTGTCGTGGATCAGGACGAGGGTAAATACTACTTTCTGGAGATGAATACCAGGATACAAGTAGAGCATCCGGTGACGGAGATGATCACCGGGATCGATCTGGTGCGGGAGCAGATAAGCGTGGCGAAGGGGGAAAAGCTGCCCTTCGCACAGGAGGACGTCGCCTTCAGCGGCCATGCCATAGAATGCAGGATCAACGCGGAGCAGCCGGAAGCAGGATTCCGCCCTACCCCCGGGACGATTACCCGCTGGGAAGCGCCCGGCGGGCCTGGGATACGGCTGGATACCCATTGCTTTCCCGGCTATCAGGCGCCGGTATTCTATGATTCCCTTATCGCGAAGCTCATCGCCCATGGCCCGGATCGGGATCAGGCGCTGAAGCGAATGCTGGGGGCGCTGGACGAGTTCGTCGTCGAGGGTTTGTCCACGACGATACCTTTCCTGAGAAAGCTGCTGCAGAGCCGGGATTTTGCCGAAGGGCTCGTCCATACCCGCCTCGTCGAATTGACACAGTAAGGAATCAGTGATACGATAAATCCGTTGTTGAAAAAATAGAGATCAATAAGGAATGAGGGAATCGATAAGATGAGTGACAAGGGGAACACAGGCGGGCTGACCGTCTCTTTTTCAGGCAGCAGGGATTATATCGTGACGGATGAACTCAAAAACGCGGTAAATATCGCCATCGCCCTGCAAAAGCCGCTGCTGATCAAAGGCGAGCCCGGCACAGGAAAGACGATGCTTGCCAGTTCGCTGGCGGAGTCCATGGGCAAGGAGCTCATCATCTGGAGCATCAAATCCACCACCACCGCCCAGAGCGGGCTTTATAATTACGATACGGTGCAAAGGCTCTATGATTCCCAGTTCGGAGAGGGCAACGTAGCCGATATCAAGCAGTACATCAAGCTGGGCAATCTTGGCCTTGCTCTTGACGCCGAAGTGCAGCCCGTGCTGCTCATCGACGAGATCGACAAAGCCGATCTGGAGTTCCCCAACGACTTGCTGTGGGAGTTGGACAGGATGCAGTTCTTCATCCCGGAGACCAGAGAGACCATCACCGCGAAGTCGCGCCCCATCGTGATCATCACGTCCAATGCCGAAAAGGAGCTTCCCGACGCTTTCCTGAGACGGTGCATCTTCCACTACATCGCTTTCCCGGAGCCGGAGCAGATGGAGCGCATCGTATATGCCCATTATCCCAACCTGGATAAAGACCTCGTGAGCCGGGCCATGAAGAAGTTCTACGAGCTTCGCGATGTGGACGACATCCAAAAGAAGCCCAGCACCAGCGAACTGCTGGACTGGCTGACGGCGCTGACCATCACCGGCGTTCCCCTGCAGGAGGAAGACAAGGAGTTGCCATATCTGGGCGTGCTCCTGAAGAAGAACGAAGACATCGATACATTGAATGAATTCAATGAGAAAGGGCCGAAGGCCGTATACAAGCGGAGGTAACCTTATGTTCATCCCGTTTTTTTACCTGCTGCGCGCCAGGGGCCTGAAGCCCTCCATCGTGCAGTGGATGGCCCTGATGGAAGCGCTGGATCTGGATCTGGCCGGCTCTAGCTTCTCGGGCTTTTATCATCTATGTCGGTGCACATTGCTTACCACGGAAGCGGATTTTGATAAATTCGACG
>WRIW01000018.1 GCA_009782505.1 Clostridiales bacterium | reverse complement strand
CCGTATACGGCCCCGCCACGCGGATGTTCAGTCGACTCGCTCCGCTCAGGGACTGGGATATGGCTTCCGGCGTACCGTCGGCTACCAGCGCCCCCTGATGGATGATGATGATCCGCTTACAGACCGCCTGGATCTCTGAGAGGATATGGGAAGACAGGACGATGGTATGCTGGAGCCCAAGCTCCAGGATCAGGTTGCGCATTTCGATGATTTGTTTAGGGTCAAGGCCGATGGTAGGTTCATCTAGGATCAGGACGGGAGGATTCCCCAGCAGCGCCTGGGCGAGGCCCACGCGCTGCCGGTATCCCTTGGATAGATTCTTGATCAGACGGTTTTTCACGTCGTCGATATGAACCCGTTCGCAGACCTCGTCCACTTGGCTTTTTTTCTTCCCCTTGACCTTCTTCAGGTCAAAGAGGAAACCGAGGTATTCTCTGACTGTCATGTCCATGTACAATGGAGGCAACTCGGGTAAGTAACCGATCTGGCTCTTGACCTTGATGGGCTCCGCCAGTATCTCGCTGCCGCCTACGGTGACGGTTCCTTCGTTGGACGACAGATAACCGGTGATAATATTCATTGTGGTCGTCTTGCCGGCTCCATTTGGCCCGAGGAAGCCCAGTATCTCTCCCCCCGCTACGGAAAAGCTGATATTGTCCACAGCGGTCTTAGCGCCGTAGCGTTTGGTGAGGTTCTGTACCTCAATCATAGATTCGATTACCTCCCTGCGCTTGATCTAAAATGAGCTGCGCGCCCACGATCCCGCGGGGCGCAGCCCCAGCCGGGTCTAAACCTGGGCGTTTTCCAGCAGGATAGCGGCGCCCATGCCGCCGCCTATGCAGGCGCTGGCTACGCCGTACTTCTTGCCGGTGATACGAAGCTGCTCGGCTACCGACATAGTGATGCGCACCCCTGTGCAGCCCGTGGGATGGCCCAGGGCGATGGCGCCGCCGTTGGGGTTCAGCCGCTGGTACAGGGGTTTGTCCATGTACTGATCCAGCATACGCAGGCAGCTCAGCACTTGGGGGGCGAAGGCTTCGTTGATCTCCAGTACGTCCATGTCGTCGAAGGTAATGCCGGTTTTCTTCATGAGCTTCTGTATGGCAGGTACGGGTCCTGTACCCATCAGCGTGGGATCCACGCCGCCGTAGGCGAAGGCATTGAGGTAAGCGATGGGGGTCAGCCCCCGCTTCTTGCACTCGTCCTCCGTCATGATGACCATGGCGGCCGCCCCGTCTGTGTTGCCCGAAGCGTTGCCCGCCGTGATGACGCCGTCTTCTTCAAAGGCGGGCCTCAGGGTAGCCAGCACCTCGGCGGTGGTGTTCGGCTTGGGGTGTAGATCCCGGTCATAGGTGACCTTGGAGACCTTGCCCTTCCGGTCGGTGACCGGGGCTTCGATGGGTACGATCTCTGTATCAAAGCGCCCCGTTTCCTGGGCTTTCTTGACCTTCATCTGGCTTTCGTAGGCAAACTGGTCGCAGTCTTCTCGCGGGATCTTCGTCAGGCGGGCCGCCTTCTCTACGGTGAAAGCCGGTCCGTACATCACGCCGTAGATCTCGTTGGGGGTACAGGCGTCCCCCTCATAGTTGCCGCCGCCCAGCTTGATGCCGCCTCTGGGTATACCCGTCCAGGCGAACGATAAAGGAAGGGATACTGAGGAGTGGGACAGCATCTCCGCTCCCGCGGCGATCATTACGCTGCTCTCCTCCGCCCATATCTCCATCATGCTGTTGGTGACGGCGGTAAAGCCGGAGCCGCATACCCTGTGTACCGTGTAGGCCAAGGCGGTCTCATAATCCAGGCCGGCTTTAAGAGCCACATGGCGGCCAAGGTTCTGCGCCTGCCCGTGGGAATCCGCGTTGCCCATGACCAGGCCGCCTACATCGCTCCTGCCAAGATGGGAGCGCTCAATGGCGGCTTTCACCGGTATCACGGCCAGCTCGGGAATAGGCATCTCCTGGAACTCCTTGCCGCTCTGGCTGCTCAAAGGGGTCCTGGCGTAACTGGTGATAACACATCTGTTCGACATAGAATTCATCATCCTCTTTTCTTAGATAAGCCGCTCACCACTTCGGGCTGAACCGGATAGCGCCGTCCAGGGCGTAAGCGCCACCGTTCAGATGGCCGTTGCGTATGATCTCCATAGCCAGCGAGGCGAACTCCGCCGTCGTGCCCTGCCTGCGGGGGAAGATGAAGTCCTTAGCTGCCGGGCTCTCTTCCATAGGCCTCCTGGGAGGAGGCGGGCCGCTGCCCGGAGGGGGCGCTTCGCCGCGCTCGGCCCTGAGCAGGCCTTCCACGCCGGACATATTCGTCGCGACCAGGCCCGGAGTGATGGTGTTGATCCGTATGCCTACCCGCGCCAGCTCCCGGGCGATGGGCAGAGTCATGGAGTGGACCGCGCCTTTGGAAGCGCTGTACGCCGCCTGGCCGATCTGGCCGGACTCGATAGCCAGGGATGTGGTATTGATGATCACGCCGCGCTCCCCGTCTTCGTTCTCCGGAGCCGTGCTCATGGCCAGGGCGCCCTGGCAGGTGAAGTTAAACGTGCCATACAGGTTGATCTCGATGACCCGTTTAAATGTATCGATGGGAAATACGCCGCCTTCTCTGGGCAGTATGCGGGTGCCGGAACCGACGCCGGCGCAGTTGATCACGACGTTCACATAACCGAACTTCTCCACGGCGCCTTTCACAATGGCTTCCGCCCGGGCCGAGTCCGACACGTCGGCCAGCTCATAGTACCCGGCGTCCCCCAGGCCTGCCGCTACTTCCTTGCAGCGCTCCTCGTTGAAATCCACGATGCAGACCTTGCCGCCCGCCGCGGCGATGGCTTCCGCCGCCGCTCTGCCCATACCCGATCCGCCGCCGGTGACGACAGCTTTAACATTCTTTAGTTCCATATATCACTCATTCCTTTCTCTAAGTGGGCTGCGCCCACAAGATGGGGTTCTGCCCACAAGATGGGGCTCTGCCCACAAGATGGGGCTGCGCCCGGTTATTTGCTGAGCCACTGCTCCTTGAGTCCGATGCGCCCCGTCTCGAAGCAGTACTTCGGCATGGGCTTCAGGTCGGGGGATATCTCCGGCTTGAATTCCATATAAGCCAGGATGTCCTTCTCTACGTCGAGCCCGTCAGCGTACTCCATCAGCGTGATCTTCCCGTCGATGAACTTGAATACAGCCCGCTCCGTCACATACCAGACTTCCTGGCCACGTTTCGCTATATCCTTACCGTTGAAGCTGATCTGATCCACCTGCTTTAGGAATTTGCCGCCTCTGCCAGGCGTCGTTATCTTCAGCGTGCCGTCTTCTATGGCGTGCTTCCCGCCTATGGTCATGGAGCTGATGAATACGATCTTCTTCGTGCTGGCCGCGATATTGACGAAGCCGCCGGAGCCGTGTATCCTCCCCCCGATACGGGTCACGTTCACCGAGCCGTCCTCGCCTACCTCGGCGGCGCCCAGGAAGGTGATGTCAAGCCCGTGGCCGTTGATGAAGTCAAACATCTCGTGGTGGTTCAGGTAAGCCCGGGCATTGAAGGAGCCCGGGAAGAAGAACGCCCCCCCAAGGTGGCCGCCCACAGCCCCAAGCTCGTTGCTCAGGACAAACATGTCCTGTATGCCTTCCTTAGACACTACATAAGATACCCCTACGGGCATACCGATGCCGATGTTGCATACGCAGCCCGGCCACAGCTCCGTCGCCGCCCGGCGTACCACCGCCAGACGCTCACCGTCCGGAGCGTAGCTCTCGAAGGGGATGAGGCTCTCGTCCGCCTTGCGGAAGCCCGTCAGAGCCGCGGAGAAAGGCGTATTATTCTGGGGCATGTGGTATTTGCCATAGTCCGTGCAGGGTACGACATAATCCACCAGCATGCCCGGCACTTTGATATCGCCGCCGTTAAGGGAACCGTTTTTCACGATATTCTTCACCTGGGCGATGACGACGCCGCCGTTGTTGTGAGCCGCCATAGCCAGGTACAGCATCTCGAACTTCACGTATTCCTCGTCGTTGATGAGGTTGCCTTCCATATCCGCCGTAGTGGCCCGGATGATGGCGCAGGTGATCTTTGGCGTCTGGTAGTGCAGGTACTCCTCGCCTCCCAGTGTCACGACTTCCACGATGGGCTTCGCTTTCGCTTTCCCGTTGATGGCCCCGGCTTCGATGCGGGGATCCAGGAAAGTATTGACCCCCGCTTTCGTGAGGAAGGGGGTATCGTTGGCCTGGGCCCGGTAGAGCTGGCAGGCGATGCCCTGGCTCAGGGCGTATACGGGGAAGCGGTCGCTGGCCATGAGGTCGCTGTCCAGATTGGGCAGGCCGCTGTAGTAGGCCCCCATCAGTCCGTCTGCGGCAAATACTTTGGAGCTCATGTTGCCGCCGGAGTGGATAAGGGAGATGTCTTTGGGATGCTTTTCGCTCTCATACCTGGCCGCGATAGCTTCGTAGACCTCCTGGGCTACGCCGTGAGGCCCTACGCCGCTGATGCCGATGAATGCCCCGTCCGGGACTTTGGCGGCCGCTTCCGCCGCTGTAACGATTTTGTTTTTCATGTGATTCTATTATGCCTCCTTGTGATTGATCTGCTGCCATACGATAGCAAAATGATAACATAAATCCTTATTCTTGTAAAACGCCGCGCCTACGTTGCAAGCCCTCAGGTAAGCGGCACGTAGCGCGTATCGTAAGTATCCTGCATGATCCGGACCAGCCGGCAGACCGTCTCGTTGTACGGCGTGGGTATGCCGTGCTTTTTCCCTTCCTTGACCACGGCCCCGTTCATGAAATCGATCTCCGTCCTCCGCTTATAGTAGGCGTCGGATACCATGGAGACATAGTGGGGCGTCTTCACCTCGGGGGCGTTGTAGCCGGGTTTCGGCTCCCTTACGTACTTCGACGCCTCCATATTCTTGATGCCCCTTGCCGTAGCCACCTCGCAGGTTTCCCTGGCCAACTCGTTCATGAGCCTTACCCCGTCCTCATGGTTCGCGAGATACTCGCCTGCCAGTTGGAGCAAGGCGGCGACGCCGTTGATCATCACATTTGTGCATAACTTATCCCAGACGAATTCCTCGGTACGCTCGTTGCATTCCGCCGGCATCCCCCCCGCGTTGAGAAGCCTTTCCAGTTCGTCGTATACATGGCGGTAGGGTGTTTCCCACTTAGAGGGAGAGAAATATATCCCCTTCGGGCTATTGGGGAAACGGGTTCTGCCCATGATCCTGCCCGGCCCCAGTATGTTTGCGGATGATTTGAGCACGCCGAGCCCTATATGATCCGCGTCGAAATGCTTCGCGATGAGATCCGCGCCGCCCACCCCATTCTGGAGGGTGATCACTACGGTGTCTTTCCCGAAAAGCGCCCGGTTTCCTTCGATGGCGGTCTCCGTATCGTAGCATTTCACCAAGACGATCACCGCGTCGCACACGCCCACGCTGTCCCCATTGACCACGGCGCCGTCTACCTTGACCGTCTCCGGCTGAGGCCCCGCTCCGTCCTCCAAGTCCATGGATATGCCTTTCTCCGCCACCGCTTTCATATGTTCCTCGAAAACGTCGACGAAGTAGACCTCGCCGCCGCCTTTCTTGATATGCGCCCCTACCAAAGAGCCCATAGCTCCCGCGCCTAAAATCGCAACCTTCATGTCGACCTCCTTACTCCCGCCGCTGCGCCTGCATCCATTGACAGCAGCTCATTGCTCCACTTCGCGCACCCGGGCTATATCATCACCCAATCCGCTTTTTCCCAATCAGCCACCGGCTCGTCGTCAATACTTTTCATCTTGTAGCCTTTGACATTCTGTGTCTTCAGTACCCCGTGCAGCTCTTCCCGGGTGCAGACCGCTCCCACCGGGACGAGGCAGTCCTTCGGATGAACCGTCATGATCGCTTGTACGATGAAGTGTTGTTTCATATTGCTAATCCTCCTTTTACTTGTCTTCTTCGCTTCCGGCGGCGCCCGCTTTGTCAGTCAAAACAACCCATTCTGCCGGGGACATATATCCGGGCGTCCATGACCTTCAGATCCTTGCTGACCACCGGCTTAAACGCCATCTGGGCAAGGACGTCCTTCTCCAGGTCTACGCCGGGGGCGATCTCCGTGAGAACGACGCCTTCCTTCGTCAGTTTAAATACGCAGCGCTCCGTGATATAGACGACTTCCTGCCCTCTTTCCACCGCCAGCTTACCATTAAAAGTGATCTCATTGACTTTCTCCACGAACTTGATCTCTTTGCCTTCCTGGCCGATCTCGATCTTCCCCCCCGCGACTTCCGCCTTGAGCCCTCCCGCTTTCAGATAGGTGCAGAATACCACCTTCTTAGCGGACTGGCTGATGTCGATGAAGCCGCCCTGGGCGCGGCCGGCCTTGATCTCCCCGAATCTACTTACGTTCACATTACCCTCCCGGTCTACTTCCGCGGACCCCAGGAAGGCGATGTCCAGGCCGCCGCCGTGATAGAAGTCAAACATGGACGGATGAGCAATGAAGGACGTGGGATTAACCGTGGCGCCGAAATCGCTTTTCGGCGTAGGCGTGCCGCCAAAGGCGCCAAGCTCCAGGGTAAAGGTGACGCGGTCTACCATGTTCTCCGTGGCCGCTACCGAGCAGACGCCCACGCCTACGCCCAGGCCTACGTTGACCACCGCGCCGGGATACAGCTCGTACACGGCCCTCCGCCCGATGAGCTCCGCCATGTCCAATACCTCGGGAGGCGGCGCCACCGCGCCCTGGGGCGCCCTGAGCTGTCCGCTGAGGAAGGGATTGTAGTAAGTCCTGTTCGTCTGCATATGATAAGCCTGGATGTCCTCCACGACCACCACCGCGTCTACGGCTTCCGCCGGGATCACCACGTCTTTAGCCTTCAGCGAACCGTTGGCTACGACGTTTTTCACCTGGACAAGTACTTTACCCCCCGAAGCTTTCGCCGCCAGGGCGATCTCCAGTATCTCCAGCTTGAGGGCTTCTTCTTCGATGGCTATATTGCCGCTTTCGTCCGCTGTGGTCGCGCGGATCAATGCCACGTCTACGGGGAAGCTCTTGTAGAATATCCATTCCTCTCCCCCGACCTCCATGATCTGGTTTGTGCTGTCTTTGGATACGTCGTTTAGCCTGCCGCCGACTTGCCTGGGATCGACGTAGGTGCCTATGCCGATCTTGGACAGCAGGCCGGGCTGCTTCGCCGCCGTGCAGCGGTATAGCTGCTGGATGATGCCCTGAGGCAGGCCGTAGGCTTCCAGTTCATTATTATCGATCATCGCCAGCATTGGGGGGCAAGGGCCGGGATGAGACCCCACAAAGCGCTTGATGAAGCCCGGATGGGCAAACATCGCGTCGCTGGGATGGCCGCAGCCGGAGTACTTGGTGAGCCCTTTCGGCGAGCCTGTCTCCAGGAAGCGGGTCTCCAGGCCCTTGATCAGATAGCCGGCGTTGCCTATGTTCCCCGCCATCGAGGTCGCCACTGCGTCGCCGTCCTTGACCAGGCCTATGGCCTCCTCCAGTTTCATTACCTTGGTTTTCATGATGAGACCTCCTTATATCGTGATGAAGTGAATACAGGATAATACTGAAAGTATAGCGCAGATACGCGCTTGTATCAATGATAGATTTCGCCGGCGCTTACTTACGGCGTCAGCTCGGGCGAGGGCGGGGGCTATGGCGCTCACTGAGCGCTGTCCGCTGCCGCCAGCGCCGCGCCCAGGGCTCCGGCGTACTCGGCGTCGTCCGGGACGGTAAGCTTTATGCCGGACAGTGTCTCCAAGGCCCTCACAAATGCATTGTTTTTCGCCAGGCCGCCCACAAGTACGACGCGATCTGCCGACGGATAAGTGATATCGTTGATGACGGCGCTCACCCGGGCCGCCGCCGCCCGGTTTACCGCCCGGCCCACATCGGCGGGGGATACGCCATGATTCAGCAGGCTCAGGGCGTCCAGCTCAGCAAATACGACGCAGCCTTCGTTCACTGCGGCTTCTCCGGCCTTTGCGGCTTCCGGGATCGCCACGCCCTCAGCGGCTTGCGAGGCTTCCGGGGCCGCCACGCCGTCCGCCAGGCTGCTCAGCTCCCCTATATCCATGCTCAGGCGATCTGCCATATACTCGAGAAATAATCCCAAGCCTGCCGAGCACTTTTGGTTGAAGGCGTACTCCCCCGCTCCGCCCTCCCCAGCCGAAGCCGATACGATGGTCTCGTCGGCGCCTGCGGATACTAAACATGTGGCTCCGGGGCTCATGCGCTCCACGGCTCTCTTCGTCGCCAGCAACTCCGATATCCGCTTCCCGGCGAAGCCCGCGTCGTGTTTGCCCTTGCCTGTGACCACGACTCCTTTCACTTCCCCGGCGTCAAGCCCCGCGTCTTCCAACGCGCGCTGATAAGCTTCCTCTATCCTTTCCCTCCGGTCCACGCCGCCGGTGGGGCCGATTCCTCTGCCCACCACCGCGCCGTCCTTCAGGATGACTACTTTCGTATACGCGATCCCCGCGTCGATCCCGGCTGTGACCAGTCCCGCGCCGCCGGCGCCCGCGCTCCGCTCTGCTGCCATACTCCCGCCCCCTAATCTAACATCTCGTAGCCAAAGCTTTCCATCCAGGTATCCAGCTGATCCAGGAAGCGCTGCTCGTCCAGGTCCGTACGATCCCCCGGCTGGCTGCCTTCGTAGTAGATCACGCTGAGCCCTGCCTTACGCAGACGCATGGCCTGCTCCTTCCTGGTGAGGGTGCAGCCTACGCCTCCGCGCCACAGGGGCAGCAAAGCGCCGTCGGCTCGCATGATATCCGCGAACTCCACGATGGAGTCCTGGCGGATATATTCGTCTGACTTCCAGGCCCGGGGCTCCCTGGGATCCGGCCCCAGCATCATGCGGAGGGCGTCCTCCCTGGTCGCGATGGGCGTATCCTTGGGGTACTTCATACTGACGCGGCGGTCGATGCCCCCGTCCGGCTTATACTCCAGCAGCCCGCAGTTTTGCGCGGTATACTGAGACCCCAGGCATACGGCGCCGTACTTCTCCATGTACCGGTAGTACTTCAGGAAATGCCAGGAAGGGGGATGGGCCTCCACCCAGCGAAACCTCTCGTTGCCTACCGCGGCGATTTGGTTATCCGCCCGCCACTGCACCTCGTCCCGAACCATCTTCCAGAAGTTGACCGTATCCTCGGGATCCACTTTAGTGAGATGGCCGATGGTATATACCGAATACAAGTCTTTGACGGAGAGGGGCGAAGGTATGGTCCTACCCATGAGCATGATGATGTCCCGGGAGTATTCGATGACTTCCTCGCTGTAGTCCATCATCTTGCTCAGCTTCTCATCGTCGAACTTCTGCCCGAATATCCGCTCCAGGTCGTTGATCTGCTTGAAATTGCAGTAAACCTTATGCTCACGGAATAATTCGTCTCTGACCGGATCGTCCTCTCCCAGGTAGATAGTGCAGTCCGACATCCAGCCGGGCACGGGAGCGAAATCCCTGCACTGCTGCCCCCGCTTGGTATGCTGGTCGCATTCGGCAGGCATGAATACGACGAATTTCCGCGGCGGGAAAGGCAAACCATCCTGTTCGTAGCCCAGATACATAGATCCCCACAGGTTGTTTGTATAGCCGCATATCTCCCTGCCCCAGCCCCGGATTTCACTGGCGAGGCGACACTTCCTGGCGTAGGGCGAATCCTTAGCCTGGATCATGGAGCCGCCGGGATTGTCCTCCACAATATTCATAGCGGGAAAGCATTCCGCCCAGTCGATATCATAGGTGCTGCCCTGGCCCAGAACCCTTTTCGCGTCGCTTGAGGACTCCTGCCAACGAGCGCGGAGCTCCTTGGCTTTATCCCAAAACTCCAGGGGCCGGGTTTCCCATATTTGTTTATTTTTCATATGGCCTAGTCCTCCCCAAACTTTTTATGCCAACCGGCCAGATGGTTCAAGCCCGGCTTCAGCATGCTTAAGAAGGCTTCCAACCGGGCAGCGGTCTCGTCCTCCGGCAGCAGGCTGCCCCGTTCGAAGTAATGATAAGGTATGTATCTCTCCCGGAGCATCTTCCACACGGCGTACATATCCGAGCCATGGGAGTGGCAGTAGATCTGCTTCTCCAGCAGGACGCCGTCCACATTGAAGTCTTCCGCCAACTCAAATATATGCTGGGGCCTGCGCCGGTAGTTGTTGTCCTTAAGCGCGCTGTGGGGGCGGCCCAGGTACCGCAAAGCCAGGGCCATGAGCCTGTCCTCCTGAGGCAGCACGTTGTTCCAGTAGTATGAAGTCCCGTTATCCAGTTCGTCGGCGACTACGTTTGCCCCCTGAGCTTCAACCAGCTCTTCCAGCCGGGCGTCCCAGGTCTCGCTGCCTACGATCATCAGCCTGATCTTGTCGGGCCCGGGCTTCCTCAACCCCAGCTCTTTGATGAAATCTTCAAGGATGACGTTCATCTCGGCCTTGTCCATCACCTGGTCTGCCAGGACGAGGTTCATCATCTCCGAGCCGGAGATCACCGGCCTGTCCGCCCGGCGGAGTTCGTTGATCCGGCGCAGGAGCAGCCGATTGTGGTTGTATACCTCGATGGCGGCGTCCAAGTCCGCATCTGTGATGCTTTTCCCCGTCCACCCCTTGAACCGGTCGGCGAGCACGGCAAACTCATTTTTCGCGACGTCCTTGGACGTAGCCGCGTTTGTGTAGTCCGGGAGGAAGAGATAATGGTAGAACAGGCTTTCCCTGTTGTTCATCATTACTTCAAAGGCGTTGTACATCCACTGGCAGCCCTCCACGTTGACCAAGCCGTCCACATAGTCGTATCTACCCTTGAGGAGCTGGTTTACCATGTCCCTCACCGGGTAGCAGGAGCTGTATATCCATTTGTCCGATATGTCGTCTACTTCGTGCCGCGCCAGTATCCTCACCGGCAGCATTCCCGCGGCGTAGGCGATCTCTTCGGGGAAGTACGGTTCGAACCAGCCCAGTACCTTGCCCCCGGTCTTCGCCTTCCATGCCCTGGCGTAATCGTGGCGCTTATCCACCAGGCTTTTGAAATCGAAGGCTGCGCCCAAGGCGTCTGCGCCTCGCGTTATAGTTGCCTCCGCGCTCATCTCACACCCCCCCTTTCTGCGGCTTCGGGGAGTACAAGCAGCGCCGCGCCGATGGCGCCGGCCAGCATGGGGTCGTATTCGCTTGTCAGCGCCGTAGTGTCCAGTTCCCTCTCGATGCGCCGGGTAACCCCCGCGTTGTGGGCCAGCCCGCCGGTGAAGCCCAGCTTCCCTTCTACCTTGATATCGCCCGGCTCAAGGGACTGAAGCTTGCCGATCACGCCCAATACGCGCCATGCCACGGCGAAGAGATGGGAAGCGCAGATCTCGTTTCCGTTCAGCGTATCTCCTCGGAACTCCGGCCGGAAGAGCCCCATGGTCTCCGTACCGGCATAGTTGTAGCAGGTAGTGCTCACGGGCTCCGGGTCGGGCTTCCCGCCCAGATCCAGGGAGTACTCCCCGATCTCCCCGATGGGTACGTGGAGCAGGTCGCAGACCATCTCGATATTGCGCCCCATCCCCGTGGCGCAGATATCGTTCATGGCGAAATCCCATACCCGGTCCCACTCGTATAGCTTGATGGCGGTCACGGTCTGGGCGCCGAGATCCACGACGGTGGTGACTTCCGATCCGTAGATGAAGCGCGCCCCCTTGCCGTGGCAGGATACCTCGTCCAGGCTTTCCGTAGCGAAAGCCGCGTTGCGCTTGCCGAATCCCGTGGCGCCTACCGCGCTCAGACGCTCAAGGGTTATGCCCGACGCGCCCAGGGCAAGAGCCATGACTTCATCGGCCGTTTTGCGGAAATCGGTTCCCGCGCGGATGCCGGCGTACGCCGCGAGCTGTCCGTCGGCGACGACGGCGGCTTGGGCGCTTGTTGTACCTATGTCTACGCCCGCGGTGATCGTCTTCGCCTCTTTCCAACCGGCATCGTCCGACATCCATTGGATTTCGGGCCATTTGGCGTACTGCAGAACCATACGTTTACCTCCTTTACTAGCAGGACAGCGAATACCCGCCGTCCATCACCATCACGGCCCCTGTGGTAAAGCCCGACGCGGCCGAAGCCAGATAGACCGCCAGGGCGCCCACTTCCATAGCCGTCCCCCTGCGGTCTAAGGCCTGGGCGGCGAATATCTGCTTGTCGCGCTCCGGCGAGGAATTCTTCCCGAAGCCGTCGTTGATGAATCCGGGGGCGATGGCGTTGACCCTGATGCCGTACAAACCCAGCTCCATCGCCATCGACCGGGTGAAATGATTCGCCGCCGCCTTCGCCGCGCTGTAGGGGGAGAGGAACAAGTCCCGGTTGATGATCAGCCCGGCGTTGGACGTCACGTTGATGATGTTGCCCCCCTTGTCCGAATCCCTCATGCGTTTGCCGACAACGTAAGTCATATTGACGAGCCCGGTCAGGTCGGTATCCACCACCCTATGCCATTCGGTAAGCTCTTCGTCCATATCGAAAAGCCTCGTATTGGTGGAAACGCCGGCGTTGTTTACCAGGATATCGATGTTGCCGAAGGACTTATACGCTTCCCCGACGGCTTTGCGTACGTCAGCCATGTCCGTGACGTCGCAAGAAAAGGCTTCATACTTGCCGCCATTGGCGCCTAACTCTTTCAGGGCGCCAGCCGCTTTTCCCATGTCTCGGCAGAGTACGGCTACGTTGGCTCCGGACTCCGCGAAGGCTTTGGAGACGCCGAAGCCAAGGCCGCCGTTTCCGCCGGTGACGATGGTGTTCTTTCCGCTCAGATCGAAGGCGCCTTTCATCGTGCTTATGCTTGGGGTATTCATGCTGGACCTCCTCCTTCGTGTTAATTCATCATCTGAAGGCTGCAACGCTTTTTCAACTTTATCAGCTTTTTCATTATATCAGGTTTTTTTCGAAGCGCCATATGGTCCCCTTGCTTTCGATTTGGCATATCTGCTAAAATATCGTTAAACCTCCTATCCGACCGGGCGATGCGAATCCCGGGCGTCTGAATTAGAAAGGATGAAAGATATGCAGAAAAGAGAACTCCTGGTACTCATGGCTAATTTTCTGGAAGCGCTCATTCACTGCGACCCAAAAAGCGTACCGGTAGCAAAAAATGTGAAGGCGACTTATCAGGGCGCCCAGGCGCCTCTGGGCTCCGGCGACATATGGGCTGAGGCGCGCAGAAGGATCCCCTATCGCCAAACCTTCGTGGACGAGGTCACCCAGACCGTCTGCTTCAGCGGCGTCGTGACAAACAATATGGCGCGCCCGCTATGGGCGATGAGCGGCCCGGAAGAAGAGATCGTGGATAGCCCCGAGCGGTGGATGCAGAGGTGGTGGATCTACTTTGTGCGCCTCACGGCGAATGAAGACGGCCAGATTTGCGAAATCGAAGAGATCGCCCGGCGAGAGACCGGCGCCGGCCTCGGCGTCCGCCCGGAGCAGATGGAGCCGCCCCGCATACTCGAAGCCCCTCTTCCCGCAGACGCCCGCTCTACCCGCAAGGAAATGATCAAGATCGCCTCACAATACTGGGACGGCGTCAATAAGCTCATCGATCCCGGTCTCGTGCCGATACATCCGGACGTAAGGCTCTTTGAGGTCGGCACGCCGGTGACCGACTCTATGACTCATTCGAGCAGCATGAAGACGAACTATACTACCGCCCGCTTCAAGTGGGAGTGCATCAAGCGCCGCTTCCCGGTGGTGGACGAGGACACCGGCGTATGCATATCCACGAACCATATGATCGCTCAGGAGCCGTCGTCGCCCACGGGTTATGTCACCGACATATTTAAGATCGAATACGGCCTGATCAAATACATCTTCGCTTTCCATGACCACGGGATCACCTTTGTGGACTGGGAAGGCGTAGGCCCGCAGACTTCGGCGGAGTGCGATTGAGGAGGTTCGGGTATGCATCAAATCTTTGAACGCATCCATAAGATCGGGGTCGTGCCGGTCATCCAGATCGACGACGGAGGGAAAGCCGTACCCCTGGTTAAGGCCATCGCCGCGGGGGGTATCCCCTGCGCCGAGGTGACATTCCGCACGGCACAGGCGGAAGAAGCCATCCGGCTCATCGCGTTGGCTTTGCCGGATATCCTACTGGGCGCGGGCACCGTACTGACTACGGCGCAGGCGGACAAGGCTATCGACGCCGGGGCACGATTCATCGTCACTCCCGGATTCAATCCCAAGGTAGTGGGGCACTGCGTGAAGCAAGGCTACCCTGTCATTCCCGGCTGCCTGACGCCTTCCGATATGGAGCAAGCCATCGAATTCGGGCTGGACGCCGTGAAACTCTTCCCGGCGGAGCTGTCCGGCGGGCTGGACTACATCAAAGCCATATCCGCGCCATATCCGATGCTCAGGTTCATGCCCTTCGGCGGAGTAAACGCGGCGAATATCGGCAAGTACCTGAGTCACGAAAAGGTACTTGCTTGCGGCGGTTCGTGGCTGGCGGCTGCCGACCTGATCCATGCCGGTGATTTCACTGAGATCACTCGCCTTTGCGCGGAAGCGGCGCAGATCGTCGCGGCCTATAGGGACGCCCGCGACAACGGCGCTCCGTGAAAACAAGCCCGTTTAGAGTAAGGGAGGAATATCCATGAGCAGAATCGTTACCTTTGGCGAGATAATGCTGCGGCTCGCCCCGGAAGGCTACTACCGCTTCGTTCAGGCGGATAAATATCTCGCCACTCCCGGCGGCGCGGAAGCTAATGTGGCCGTATCCCTTTCCGGCTTCGGCATGGAGGCTGCCTTTGTCACCAAGCTTCCGGAGCATGAGATCGGCCAAAGCCTGGTGGATCAAGTACGGCGCTACGGCGTGGACACGTCGCGGATAGTACGCGGCGGCAGCCGCGCGGGCGTCTACTTTTGCGAAAAAGGCGCGAGTCAGCGGGCTTCGAAAGTGATTTACGACCGGGCAGGCTCCGCCATCGCCCTGGCGGGCCGAGAGGACTTCGACTGGGACGCCATTTTCGACGGCGCGGACTGGTACCATTTCACCGGCATCACGCCGGCGCTGGGGCCAAATGTAGCGGAAATCTGCATCGACGCCTGTCAAGCCGCGAAGGCCAAAGGCCTCGTCGTATCCTGCGACTTGAACTACCGCAAGAATCTCTGGACAAAAGAAGAAGCACGCGCCGCGATGACCGGGCTCATGGAGTATGTGGATATTTGCATCGCCAATGAGGAGGACGCCGCGGACGTATTCGGTATCCGCGCCGCGGATACCGACGTCACCGCCGGGCAGGTGAGCCGGGAGGGCTACAAGGACGTAGCCACGCAACTCATGGAGCGTTTTGGCTTTCGGAAGGTCGGCGTCACCCTCCGGGAATCCATATCCGCCAGCGACAATAACTGGTCGGCTATGCTCTATGACGGCGCTGCGTTTAGCTTCTCGAAGAAATACGCCGTCCACATCGTCGACCGCGTAGGCGGCGGCGACAGCTTCACCGCGGGCCTGATCTACGCTCTGCTGAATGATTTCGGGCCCCAGGAAGCCGTAGAGTTCGCCGCTGCGGCAGGTTGCCTTAATCATACCGTCGAGGGCGATTTCAATCACGTAAGCGTCGACGAAGTGATGAAGCTGGCTGAAGGCGACGGCTCGGGCCGGGTGCAAAGGTAAGGCGCCGACTACCCGGCCCGAATGGCCACCCGGCAGAACGGGCGCCCGGCCCAAGTGACCAAGATCACCCGATCTGAAGCTGTATGCCGAATTTCTCCCTGAGCTCATCGAACGTAGCCGGATCCTTTGCCCGCTCCGGGTCGTACTTCAGGATCGAAGCGCGGTCGAGCATATACGCCTGCATACGCGGCAACCCGCCCGTATCATATACCACGGCGTCGGACAATGCTTCGATCGTGCAATTCGCGAGCTTCGGAACCTTGACGACGCATCCCGGCTTAGCCATGAACTCTTCATCAAACACCGTAAACTTCACCTGGCCCGCCGTGACGTAGTATAGCTGCGGGAGGGTGCTGAATTTGCGCGTTTTGGCGACAAACCCTTTCTCCATCTCATAAGCCCACATCTCGCACACACCGCCGTTTTCCCAGCGCGCGGAAATCATTTTCGCGGTGACGCCTTCTAACTCAAACGTCGCCATTGGGCGGCTGATATGGCGTACTGTGGAGCATTTCTCGACAGGGACTTCTTCCCAGACAGGGGCTTCGCGTCCGTAAGCGCCGGTATCGCTTCCGCCGCGCCGCGCTATCGCGGGGTACTCCGGGTCTTCCCGAAAATTGGGATCCCGGGCAAACAGGGTTGGTATGACCGCCGTGTACGGATTAATGGTTAATCCATGGGCAAACAGGCGATACTTAACAGGGGAATAGAATCGCATCGCGTGGGCTTCATATGGCTGTAAGTGAAGTACGCTCCCTTCTTCGACGAAGACCTTCATCCCGTTTACAAACAAGTCCATGTTTCCCTCGTCGACGAAAAAGACTTCCCAACCCACATAGTGCTCGTGGCAGTGCAAATCGGCAGCGGTGCTATCAGCGGACGGGGGATACATGACAGAGTCGGTGATGTAGAATAACCTGTCCGGGCCTTCCGGTAAGTTGAGGGTTCGCTGCTCTTCACCCTTATCTCCGTTTGGGCGAATGAATTCCGTGGCATACATCCAGCTGTCTTTGCTGTTGAAGTCCATAAAATATGGGTGCGTCATGAGATCATTCCTTTCCGAAATATTATTCTTCAATTCGTTTCCTACGCGTCCTGTGGCTATTATACACAAAATGATAGCGAACGGAAAGAAGGTATGATGTACCCTGTGGGCTTGCATACATACCTGAAACTCTTTACGAAAATATGCAATCATTAAGATATATCTTATGGAACTGCTTCGTAGGGGATATAAAATCACGGTGGGAAAAGCGAAGACGAAAGAGATAGACTTCGTCTGCGAAAAAAAGACGGAGAAGCTCTACGTACAGGTTTCCTACCTTCTCGCGTCAGAGGAGACGATCCAGCGCGAGTTCGGAGCATACGAGTCTATACGGGATAATTTTCCGAAGTACGTCGTGTCGCTGGACGAGTTTGACATGAGCCGCGATGGGGTCAAGCACAGGAACATCAGGGATTTCCTGCTTGATCCTGATTGGAACTGAGCGGGACTAAATTCCGCTTCCTTTTTGATTATTATTAACGCAAAAAGCAAAAGAACCGGCGGGATCTCTCATATCCACAGGTTCTTCTGCTGCGTCGGAATGCTTTACCATCGCGGTACTTTTAAATGAATCAAATCTTAAATGATTCCAAGGACTCTGGTGCGAATAGTTCCTCGGGTTTTAGAAGCCGTTTTGACAAACTCTGCTCATAAGAGTAGCGAAGGAACGTCTCCAGAGTATGTCTATTTGCCTCAAGTCCGTAGGGCCAGAAATCATCCCCCATGAGGGCGCGTGTTTTCTCAATGTGATCGACGATCCAAGGAAGCATGACCTTTAATTCGCCTGAATTCCCCATCTCCCTGGCGGCTTTATCCTTTGATGCGATCATTGCTTTCATCATTGACTGAGCTATCCACGGATATCTCTCATAAAGATCACGCCTCAGTACGAAAGTGTGCATGATATGAAAGATTTGGGTTTTACGGAAGTATTCCTGCTCCACCTCCGCCCAATTCTCAAATAATCGTTTGACATGCTTTCCGGTACGATAAATGGGCGGAACGCCTGCAAAATACAATACATCGAGTTCTCCGTCCTCCAACATCTGGGAGAGAGTTTTATCCTCAGGAATTGGGGTAAGGCTTATATTTGGCGGCAAGTCAATGGGTATTTTTTCCACTCTCCCCGGATGGATCACACCGCCGGAGAAATACTTGACACTGTCTATAGGTACACCGTAATCATCCTGCATTACGCCCCTGATCCATACCGTAGCGGTCATCTGCCACTCCGGTACGCCGACTCGTTTCCCAATTATATCCTTCGGCGAGTTGATACCGCTCTCTGTATTGATAAAGATCGCGGAGTGCCGCATTAACCGGGATGGGAATACCGGTATGGCGATGAAATCAGGATCCTCTTGAAACAACGTCGCTACATACGAAGAGAGAGACATCTCGCACATGTCGAATTCCTTATGTCGCAGCATACGCCAGAACGTCTCGGCGCCGGTGTTTGCGATACAAATCAGGTCTATCCCTTCCGGTTTGATGGTTCCGTCCACAAGAGCCTGCATGCGGTCATACGCGTCGCAAGCCATGGTAAGCTGTAGCCTCTTTGACATTTTCATCCCTCCTGATAAAATGTTCTGCCGTACTTACGAGCCTCGTCAGCCAGCCATTCGGAGTTTTGTTTGTACCTGGGCGCGGCACCGCCCTGAAGAAAAGCATATCGGTAGCCTGGACTATAAGCATCCATTGCGGTTCGCACAGACTGACGGCACTCCTCTTCCGTGGAATCAAATTGATTTCCACGGCCAAAAGTATCCCAACCTCCGATTGCCGTGATTTGACATTCCTGCTTAAATCGGTTGATGTCGTTAAATATCTGAAAGGGCTGCAGGCATTGCACGCCGATTTCCGCGAAGTCTGGAAGTAGTGGTTCGATATAGCCATCACAATGTAGCTCCGTCAGTATGCCAAGCTCTCGTACTGCGCCGAACATCTTTCTGTGTATCGGCTTTAGTACGCTACGATATGTGGCGGGAGACATAAGCGGGCCGTTTCCGGTGGCCATATGCTCCGCAAAAACAACCATATCCGGCTTCATATGCTTACAGAAAAGCCGTAAAGCTTCGATCCAGAAATCCGCTATCGCATTCAGACAATTCGATACCTCTTCAGGTTCTTCAATCAGGGCAATCAACGCTTCCTCAAAGCCCATCATATAATGCAACTCTTCCCAAACAGGGCCGCCTCCGTATAAAAGCATTTTATCCACCGGCGCCGTACTCTTTATCCGCGCCGCTTCAGCCGCCCAGTCCACCGCCTTCAAATCGATTTGCGGCATGATATCTCGCCACTTATGTATGTCCTTGAGAGTGAAGCTTTGATCCAGGTTTGAAGCAGGTAGCGGGCCGTCTTCCGTCCTCGTAAATTCCACGCCAAAAATATCGACGGCAAATCCGGTTTTCTCATCTAAGCGTCTGCCGAAGGGGGAAACCCCCGTCTGGACGCAGGCATCGTAAAACGACGGCAACCAGGCGGGTTTTTTCCCTTCTATGCATAGGATCATGTTTTCCTTTTCTGTGATTTCATTTTTGACAGCCATTTTTCTCTCCTAATCAAAAAGGTCTTTGATATCAGGGAAGATTTCCTTGATGTGTTTAACTTTATAATTCCAAGATCTCTCAATGCCGATAGCGCCTAATGATGTTTCCACAGCCTTTTCCGCTTCTCCCGCACTCAGATAAAATGGTTCGGCGCCAAGTTGGAGCACCGTATACTGTGTAGCTGCAGTACCAACTAAGGAATTGGATACGGTACACAGAATCTGGACGCAGTCGCCTACCGTGACCATCCCATGGCTACGAATCAAGGCGGCACGACCATTACCTAGCGCTTCAGCTAGGCTGTCTCCCGCAGCAATCGTCGCAATATGTACTCCGGATTCGGGATCCCATTCTTTGAGAAGTGGAACGCCTTCAAAGAAAAGTGCCCCGCCTGCGGTCAACGGTCTCAATGGCGTATCGGTGCAAAAGAAAGGAATCAGAGATGAGGGATGTCCGTGGCAGACAGCATTGACATCCGGACGCGCTTTGAAGATACGTGCATGAAGGATGCGTTCACCATAAGGCCTGCGTTTGTCGTCTGATAGGATATTTCCATCGAAATCACACAATTGAAGATCATCAAGAGTGACAAAAGCAGGAGACGTGGCCCATGAGATGAAGAATGTATCCGGTCTCTCCGGGTTTCTAACGGTCACATGGCCAAAAGCGTCCAGTACTCTGTCATTCGCGAGCATCCGATTACCGATCACGCACATTTTGCGCGCTTGGTCGGCGGTCGTAATAGTACCGTCAAATTTCTCGGTCGTCATCATTGAAGGCATGTTCATCACTCCCATCTTATATCATATCAATCTTGTTTTCTTATATCCTCGCATCATCCGGATTACTTGGATCGCCACATATCCTGAGGCAGATAGATGGTCGTGGCGCCGTACTTGGTATGACCGGAGTCATGGACATTATTTCTTATCACATAGGCTTCATAGGTATCATAAATCGGAATGACAATCATGTCGTCCCGGATGATTCGCGACAACTCCTGCATGATGGAATGCTCCATCTCGGGTGTGGAACGAGATAGGGCGTACAAATCGCGGAACTCGTCGGTATCAGGCCGATAAATACTCACGTTGTAGGTGAATCCCGGGTCGATAAAACGCCTGTACAGTGTGGTTATGCTAGCCTGTGCTCTGGCCATGCCGAAGAAGACGCCTTCCCAGCCGTTTTGGGTCAGATTGGTCGACGCGCCCGCCTCCGGGAAGGATATCTCGCAGTCGATACCTATATCGGTCAGCATGTTCTGGATCGCAACAACTGTCTCTCGGTCCACTGATGTGGTACCGAATAGTTCCGAAGAAAATCCGTTCGGATAGCCGGCTGAAGCGAGCAACGCTCTGGCTTTCACCGGGTCGTAACCCAATGTTCCCGCTACTTCCTCATCCGGCAGGCGGCCTTTATAACCTTCGCCAACAAATTGTGTCGCGGGAGTAAAGATGCCGAATCCTCTGGCTTCACAGATCGCTTCCCTGTCAAGAGCCCAGGCCAAAGCCTGTCTGACCTCAAGCTTGTTCCACGGCGAATCTTTATTGATGCCGCTGGGCATCATGATGGTCGGCCCGATGGGCAGCAGGTTGAGCGTCAGATTCGGATCATCTCGTAGTAAAGCCATCTGCTCGGCGGATGAGACTCCTATGACATCCGCAGCGTCTGAAGTCGCGGACATCATCGCCACATTTTGTGTCATAACGTCAGTAATAAATACATATTCTATGTTGTCTAGGTAAGGCTTTCCTTCCTGCCAATAATTGTCGAACCTGTCGTATGTAATGCTGATACCAATCTTTTTATTGTTGAATTTAAATGGGCCGGTACCGACCGGGTTCTCCCCGGCATAGGTTTCTCCGTTCTTGATAAAGTTTTCCATAGAGCACAGGGAGAAGGCGTGTGAAGCAAGGATATTAAGGCAGTTGTTAAGATACCCGTTCATCCAGACAGCAATCTGATAGTCGCCTATAGCCTCGACTTTCGCTATGCCCGGGTTCAGATAACCGGAGTCCTGAGACATTTTGAAGTTCCATTCCACCACTTCAGCTGTCAGATCCGACCCATCGTGGAACTTCACGCCCTTCCTGACGTTCATAATGATTACGCTTTCCTCAGGTTTGATCTCCCAGCTTTCCATCAGGCTCGGAAGGATCACCCCTTCGGTAGTTTCACCGCAAAGGGCTTCGGCAAAGGGAACGATCATGACCGGGTTGATCGTAGCCGTGACCCACGGCGTCCCGAAAGGCAGTGAATTATCCCCTGATGAGATAATCCGTACCATTCCGCCATATTCCTGCCCGTTCGGGCCTTTTGGCTCCGCAGGTACGGCAGGAGTAGACGTCGATGGGTTTGACGGTGACGACGGCGTACTTGTGCCTGGCGCCTGTGTTGCAGGCGCATCAGCCGTTCCTCCGCCACCACAAGCGGCTAACAGAAAGAGCAGTACTGATACGGTAAATAAAACACATAAGGTCTTTTTCATCGATTCTCCCTCCATTTTCTCTTTACTGGCTTCTTAGTTGATGCAACAAAGACAGCACCTCGTTATCCAAATACAATAGTATCATAACCATATTTGTAAAGTCATTGTATGATTTGCAGACAAATAAGGCAGTTTTTTTAAATTTCTACAAAAAAGCATAGTAAAACCATCCCTGCCTAATATTTCCTAGCAAAGATGTTACCCTTTCCTTTGATAGTAGGTCCTACCGTATTTATTATATTCATCTGTTATCCATAGGGCATGCCTTCTGGCTTCTTCTTCCGCGTCCTTTGAACCATATAGCGACCCATAGAAACAAAAACCACCACCGGCGGCATAATCGTCAATGCAATCCCGTACAGCCTGACGAACCATTTCCTCTGTAGCGCCAGGCCAACCAGCCGGGCCTTGCGAATCCCAGCATCCGACCAATACAAAGTCATTCCCATATTTTTTCTTTATCCCTTTTAAATCATTCGTGACCTGAGCCGGATTCCAGAAGGATACGCCGAACTCCCGCCAATCATCAATCGCATCCTCACATCTTCCGCAATTGTGCATCTCGATGAACGCATCGTGATCAACGCCTATCTTAGCAAGACGGGCGTGAAAAGGCTTAATCACTCTTCTGTACGTTTCCATGGATATAAATGGGCTGCGGGCTGTAGCCGTATCATCAGTGATGCCATAGAAATCAGGCTTGATATAGCCTATCAAGTTCTTCGCGATCGTTTCAAAATAATCCGCAAGATACTCGAAAAGAGCCATACATTCGTCAGGCTCCTCTTGAATTGCGATGAGCCCCTCTGTAAATCCCATGAAACTCATGAGATGCTGGAAATAGCCCACATGAGTTCCCATCATCACACAGGACTCGTTGCGGTCAATATGTTCCACTGCTTTACTCGCCACTGCCCCCCAGTCTATCCCCTCAAGTTTTGGGGTTTTGATCACATCCCGCCATTTCGTGATATCGTCCAGAATAAATTTGTTTGGCATGGGGAGCTCAAGCCCGCCTGTGCTGTCTGTCGGCTCATACTCAACGCCGAAAACGTCGATGCGCCCGCCGCCTGGACCGCGCCTTGGCGGAAATAGCATTGCCATCGCGCTCATGCAACTGGGCTTGTGATTCTCTGGGTCATCATTGAATCGCGGCGACCCTTTTCGGGGCACCCATGCCGGTTCTTGCCCGCGAGCTACCCTCAACAGGTTTTCACGTTCTGTCATTGTCATACCGTCATTCCCCCTTTTTCTTACTTCTCCCTCGCTGATTGTAACGATTGTTTTCTCTCACCAGGTTTGGTATATTTATGGTTAAGATAATACAGTATCGGGGAAATAGCAATAGTAGCGACAGCATTGCACTGACAGATATACAATTATCCGTGATACTTGAGTACTTATCGTTGAAACGGCTTCAGGAAGGAGCGGGTCGATGTATCTTCCAGCCAGGGTCGTTCTCTATTTACTGGGTGACGATTGCTATGAAACGAGAGGCGCCATAAATCCACTGGCGATGGTTTCCGGCTCGCGAATAATACAAGCGGGAGATGATGTACAGAGCCCTGAAGTCATCTATGTCTGCTTAGCGTCGGAGCTCTGTCTTTATCGTGAGTTGGATTTCGGTAAGAAAGCCCGCCCTCTATTCGCATGTGCCAACGACCTAAGCGACGAAGAACTCCTCATCCCGGACGAAACTGGGGTGTTACTTTTTGATGGTTGGACAAAAGATGATATTCATCTCAAGATACAAGAATTGTTCATGACTATCGAGCATTGGAACCATGAGATGGTACAAAGCATTATGGAGAAAAACCTGCAAAAGCTACTGGACAGCAGTATGAATCTCATTGGTAACTCCATCATGATCAATGATTCAAATTTTTCACTCATCGCTTTTGCGCTAAATCCGGAAAATGACGATAGAGAACTTAGCGAAGCTGTCAGTACCCGGGCATTTGGCAATGATTTGATTAACCGGTTTATCCGGGCTAATGTACTGTGGGAAAATAAAAACCAACGAAATATCGAGATCAAATCCAGCTTCAAATATTCTAAGTATGTCATGGCAACATATACAGTGATCGTGGATGATAACTACTTCCTTCGCATTGCCATGTTATTCGATCATAAGCCGCTTAACGACGCATTGGTAGATTTATTTGCCATGTTATTGGAGCAGATAAAGGCTTATGTAAAATTTGTTCCGGGGATTTCTAGCACCTTTAAAGAGAGTTATGGCGTATTGATCCTCGATCTCATAGACGGCAGAGTTAGCGATCCTGCCGTGATTAAAATGCGGGCTGAGTCATGCGGTATGGATCCTCAATCGTTTATAAGCGTTTATCTGGTCACATTCAAAGGACAGCCGAATAAAAACAACCTTAATTCACTCTTTGAAAAGCTGCGTGACATTTGGCCTGATGCCCGAATTGTTCCCCGTGACGACGATATCGTAATCGTATCCGGCCGGACAAAAAAAGAGTTGAAAGCGAAAGGGTTTTATCATCAGTTCGCCGCGTTACTGGAGAAATACAGCGCCGTGTGCGGTTTTAGTTCCCCTTATAAAGGCGTCGAACACATGAGGGACGCTTTCCAACAAGCGGTCCTGGCTGCGAAATACGGGTCTCAAATCCACAACAGCAACTCGAGCCTGAACTGCCGCCTGATCAATACAAATGAATTCGATGGGGCAAGCTTGTTCGCTTATGAGACATATTATATTTATTCGATTTTCGACCATGCCTATCAGGAAAACTATACTTTGTTTGGAAACACCGACAGTATGGAACTATTGTTCGCGTTATGGATTAATGACAGAGAAGACGCTATCAATGATCTTCAGTTGCTTCATGAATTCCTGATAAGCGGTAAACGCGCGACGGAAACCGCAGAAAATATGCATATGCATCGAAATAGTGTGCTCTACCGTATCGCGAAAATCGAGAAGCAGTTCAATGTGGATTTATCCGATCCGGAACTATGTTTCAAGCTTTTGCTCGCCTATCGGCTCTTGGATTACTATGGTGAATTCTTCTTTTCCACGATGGAAGTTTCCGTTTGATAAATTAAAATAAGGAGATGATCGTATTGAATCTTAAGGACTATCCCAGGAAGACGTACAGCATCAACCAGTTTACACAACCTCCCTGCTATGAGTTGGAGGGCGAAAGCTTTTTTTTCGTCATGGACGACGGTTATGACTATGAGCTTAGCATAACCGGAAAAGATGCTCTCACGTGGAACAAAGCCGGAGAGTCGCCAAAGAAGGAAATATTTCAATGCCTGAAAGCGGACGACACAACCTACATGCTGCGCTTCGAGATAAGCGGATCCGATCCCCGCGCGGGGGTCACCTTTGTCATTGACTTGGAGCAGCGCCTTGTGACTATGCTGACTTGCAGGACGGGTCTCAATCCAAAATTCCCGCTTCTCGTCTATAGCCACTACGACTTCGGCGCCATTCGCTCCGACGGCGAAGCTTTACCGTTTGCGCGCCATGGCTTCACTTCAGACCTCATTGGAACTACGGTGGAATGGCACTGGCGGTCAGGCATGTGGACCCAGCACGCGTATTACTGCGCCAACTACTATCGGATCGCCCTCCCGCAGAATAGCTTAGCCAGGCAGAGCCTTTCGAGCCCCGTCAACAACACCCCCTCGTCGGACGAACCGGCGGTATATATCAAGATCAAGGAAAACATGTATTTCTTCGTCCTGACCGAAGTCCACAGCGAGCGGATCGATGGAGAGACGAATAAATTCCGTAGCAATAATATGGCTTTCCTGCAGAATTACGACCGCATGTATCACGTCGGCCGAACTTTCGGGACAAATATGGCGGAGGGCAGACCGATCCCTACCAACATCTTATTCGGCGCCTTTGGTAACCCTGTAGAGCTGGATCCCGCGTTCCTGAACGCGCCCAACCCCTATGTCGTCTGATCCGGCGGCGCAGTAAGAAAGGAGAATCCTGATGAATCATTCGAATTACGGCGTGAAATACGGCGTCGACCAGTATAGATTCGCCCACAACTACGACCTTAAGGATAGCAGTCTGATCATCAAAGACGCCGATAAAGAGTATTCCCTCGCTTTCGCGGGTAAGGAAAAGCTTTCCTTCGACTTCGGCGAAGGGGCGCGGGACTATAAATACGAATGCCTGAAAATCGAAGCGGATACATATTTCCTGCGCTTCGGGGAAAATGTGGCGGTGATCGAACTTAGCGAGGGGCGGGCAACTCTTGTCCTATCGGAGGGTTATGTCTTCGGCGTGATCGGCCGGGGCGCGCCGGAAGCGACCCATGGGTTCACCGATGAGATGACCGGAACCGGCGTACGCTGGGTGCTTGGCTGCGACAAGTTTACCGACCATGTCTATAATCGAAGCGATTTATGCCGGGCGTCATGGTCGCCGAGAGAAAAAGATTTTGTGGAGTATCCCGCGAAATACGTGAAGATCAAAGCCGGGATCTATCTTGTGGATATAGAGGGGCATGCCGGTTCGCGCCTCTACATGCCGGAAGGCCACGAACGTATCATCACGCTTCAGGATTATGAGCATATGCTGATGGCAGGCTGTGTTTATATGAAGTCCGGCGTCAAGACCATCGGCGCTTATGGCGAGTTCCCTGATTTCGACCGGGAGTTGTTTGCGTAACTTGTATGGAAGCGAATAGCTCGCGGAGCAGTACTAATCTGCTTTCTGAAGGCAGCGTCGGCGGGCAGCTGATACGGTTCTCCCTGCCTGTGCTGCTGGCCAATCTGATACAAACCGCGTATAGCTCTGTCAACATCATGTTTCTGGGGCGCTTCTCCACCCCCGCCGCTCTGGCCGGCGTAGGCAACGCCTCGTCTCTCATCTACACGGCGACGAGCTTCTTCATCGGCCTCATGACCGGCGGAACGATTCTCCTGGGGCAGTACTTCGGCGCCCGCAAGGACGAGGACTCGGCCCGGGTAACGGGCAATATCGCGGTATTGCTCCTTGCCTCCTCTGTCGTCGTTACGCTTCTGTTGTTCTTATTCGGCAGACAGTTTCTGCGGATCATCGACATCCCCCCGGAGGCGGCGCCGGAAGCGTGGCGGTATATGCGTATATGCGCCTGGGGCCTTGTCTTCACTATGGGCTACACCGCCGTCAGCTCCGTGCTCCGCGCCCTGGGCAACTCCCGGGCGCCTCTGGTGTTTGTAGCCGTATCCTTCGCCGTCCACGTCGCGCTGGATATCCTTTTTATCCAAGCCCTCCATATGAATGCGGCAGGAGCCGCTTACGCCACGGTCATCGCCCAGGCGGTCAGCTTCATCCTGGCTCTGCTATACCTCTACAAGACGAAGCTGCCGTATCCTCTCTTTATCCGGCACCTGCGGCCCGACCCCGGCGTCATCAAGCGCATTGTCAGGCTTGGGCTCCCTATCTCATTGCAGACCTTACTAAATATGCTTTCCTTCATCGTCGTCGCGGCGATCATCAACGGGATGGGGGTCTCGGCTTCCGCCGCCAACGGCGTCGTAAATAATATCATCAACTTTTATATGGTCATCCCCTTTGCCATCGGCGCCGCGCTTTCGGCGGTGAGCGCGCAAAACATCGGGGCGGGTAAGCCGGAGAGGGCTGCCCGCTCCACGAAGCTGGGCGTATTGATCTCTCTGGTCTTCGCCGTTCCGGCAACGGTATTTGCCAACTTGTATCCTGAAGCCATCGTCGCCTTTTTCGCCAGGGACGCGGAGGTCATCCGCGACAGCGCCTTGTTCCTGACGTCGTTTTCATGGGACTGCGTGCTTGTAGGTTTTGTATTTTGCATCAACGGCTTCCTCAACGGCTGCGGCATAACCACCTTTGTCGCTCTGCATGAAACTGCCGCCGCTTTCCTGGTACGTATACCATTATCCTGGGCGCTATCCCTTCTGCCCGGCGCAACGCTCTTCCACATCGGCATCGGCACCCCCGCGGCGACGGCGTTCTCATTACTGCTCTGTGCTATATACTACAAGGTCAAGCTCGACCGGGGGAGGCTGCTTACGCTAAAGATGCGGGAGGTCGGGTGATAGGGCTACCCCTGCCCCCGGCTACAGTACAGGAGCCAGGAGCCCAAAGCGCGCCGTATGGCTATCCGTCGGCGAACATGTTATACTTGAGCGGGGTCCGGGCGGACTCAGGCGCTGAACCCGGGTACCGGTCCAAGGCGCCCTATGTACCACTATACGATAAAGCGGAAGGAGAATGATTATGGGAAAGAAAGGTTTACTCAAGTTTGAAGATTTCGGCGCCACCATGCCGGTCACAGACCCCTACGTACCGGGGCCGCCGACCTGGGCGCGGGGGGAAAGCTTCCGGATCAAGTTTGAAATGGATTATGACAGCGTCGCCCACCGGCTCCCGGAGCCCCTGGAATTCCTGGACGACACGCCCACGGGGACCCTCCTTTGCTCCTACGCCCACTTTGTCTCGGATTCGTCTCCCTTTTGCGAAGCGAACCTGATCTACCACGTCTCCTACAAGGGAAAACCTTACAACTACATCACCAATCTTTTCGTCAACTCCGGCGAGGCGATGATCGCCGGCCGCGAGGTCTACGGCTACGCGAAGAAGCTTGCCGATATGGAGTACTACTCGGACAGAGGGCAGATTTGCATGACTGTGGAGCGTCCGCGGGGCTTCAACATCTTCTCCGCCTCAGTGAGGCCGAAGAAGCCCGGCCATCCCGATCCGAAGGAGATACGCGATGTATTGCTGCTCAAGCGTATCCCCAGCTATATCGTCGGCGACCCGCCTCAGGTATGCCAACTGGTCGGCATCGGCATGGGCGCCAGGGCGGAAGCCGCGCCGGCCAGGGATTCCTGGGAGTGCAGCGGCTCCATCTCCTGGGGTGTGACTTCCACGGAAGACCCCTGGAGCCAGACGAAGATCACCCGGATCGTGGAAGCTTACTACAGCATGGCAGCCGCGGCCGGATTCGGGGAAGGCGGCGGGCTGGCTTCCGGCTACCTGGTTCACGATTATCTTAAATAACGGGGAAGGGGGCGGTATAATGGATATCAAACCGGTCATGTCCAGATTCGGATTCGGACATCGCGAGACTAACCATATCATCATCGAACATGACGGCGAGCTCTGGCTTGCCGGCGCCCCCATGGTCGTGGGGGGCTTTCTGAACATGGGAGGAAGCGGACTGCCGGGCGCCTTAAAGGTAGAGCCTTTGGTAAACGGCGAACCCGTGCTGTTTACCTACACCGCCACAGAAGCGCTCCTGGAGCTGACCACAGAGAAAGGCGCAACAGTCAGGTTTGCTATGGACAAAGGCGCTAAGGCTCTCCGGGTCGCGGGGGATACCGCGATCCGCTTCAATGCCGTCAAGGATGCGGCGGGTACTTCCGGCTTGAATAAGCCCGAAGGCACCGTGGTGTCCGCCGGAGGATCCCGCTATCTCTTCGCCGCCGGGAAGGGGAGCGTCTCCTGCGATACTTCATGGATGATCCATAAGCGCCACGGCGTCGCCCCAGTGGTATACGTCGAGCCTGAGGGCGGTGGTTTTGAACTGTACATATTCGATCTGCCCGACGATACCGACGCCCCGGCGATCACCAAGACCCTTGACGAGTGCGCGGCGGCCGGTGGGGCTGATTTCCAGGAATTCATGGGCGGACTGGTGGATATACCCGCCGAGTGGGGCGGGCTCAAGGCAAAGCTGGCTTATCCCCTATGGTTATGCCACCGGGTACTGGACGGGCAAAACGAAGTCGTCGTGCAAAACAAGTATAATTCCCGCTATACCACAAACGTACTCATGTCTATCGCGTCGATGGCTTTCAAGGACGCGGCGAAAGCGGTGGATATGATCCTCTCCTGCCCCATGGATCTGCCTCCTGTGGCGGCGGTGGCGATAACCAGGCTGTATGACAGCGATATGCTCAACGACTCCAGAGGCGAGATCTACCGTATCTACCACGCTCTGGAAGCCGTCGTCAGGAAATGCATGAAGGAGCGTACGGCGGACGAGGACGGCCTCGCTTTCTATGCCTACCGCTTCGAGAGCGGCTTGGAAAGGTCGCCGGAATACTTCAAAGCAGGGGAACCGGCGCTGGCGCCGGATCTAAACGCGTACCTGGTCCTTGCCGCCGAAGTGATGAGCAAGCTGACCCATCTTGAGTATGACGTCGCCGCCGGGCGCAAGTGGGAAGCTTACGCGAAACGACTCAAGGCGCTGCTGATAGCCGAGTTATGGGACGGCGAGGACTTCATCGGCAAAAACGCGTACTCAGGCGAGGTCTCCGGCCCGGACAAGTTCCTGTCGCTGGTACCGATCATCCTTGGCGAGCGCCTTCCGGGAGAGATCGTCCGCAAGCTGGCGGCGAAGTTCGGCCAGGACGCTTCCGACAGCGCCGTAGGCCTTATGCTGGCGGGCGGCCTGTATGACGCCGGCGAAAAAGCCGCCGCTAAGGATATCATTGAGAAAGCCCTGGCACGTACGGACGCGGAAGGCGTCGCGTGCCCGTTTTACGCCGCCGCCCTCATCGCGGCGGCGCACAAAGTGCTTTAGGGAGGAGGGAGAGCTATGCGTATGTTTGGTACCAATGAGAAGTATAATTTGATTCGTTGTTCTTTCGCCAGGAGCGGTTCCAATACCTTTATCAGCGAAGACTTCTATAAGCTCGGGCAGCTCCAGATCGGCAACAACTGGACCGGAACCTGGCTAAGCCTCACGGACTTTCTCTTCGACATGAAGCTGACGGTCAACGGAGCGCCGGTGAAGTACAGCTATTTCGCTGACGAAGCATCGGTCAAGCTGGAAGCCTGCTGCGCCGAAGTGGAAGTGGCGCTCACCGACCGCTCCCATTTCCGTATCCGGGGTGAAAACGCCGGTCTGCGCCTGGAGCTCCGCTCCGCCTCGGGTAAAGGCGCCGCTTGCTGCAGAGGCCTCTACGCCCTGGCCGACGGAAGCGGTTGGGAAGGAGAGTTCGGGAGCTACGGGAAGCTGTTTTTCAAAGCGATTTCCGGCAACTACAATGTCACTACGATTTTCGATGAGGATAAGAACGAATATGCCCTGGTACGTATCGACTTTTTGCCCGACGCCGAGACGGGGGAATTTGAAGCCGCCGTCCACGACTACAGGGATCATCTCCTTCCCTTCGGCGAGTATGAGGATTTCGACGAGCTTGTGGAAAGCAACCGGAGGGAATTCGAGGAGTTTGCCGGGATATACCGGGATCCCGCGCCTGGCTACGAGGAAATGACCCGGTATGCCCAATGGGTCGTCTGGAGCCATCGTACGAAAGCCATCGGCTACTTCCAGGAGCCCCATATCCTGTACCAGAACGCCTGGACCTGCACGGCGGCGCCCTGGCAGCAGAGCTACAACGCCATGGCGATGCTAAACGATCCCGAAGAAGCCTGGCGCCTGATCTGCGTCATGTTCCTGTATCAGGATGAACGTACGGGGCGGCTTCCCGGCATGATGTCCTACAATAACCCCCCTATGTCCGGACATCAGTGCGCCTTCCAGAGCTTCGCGGCGGATTATCTTTTCCGCAAGCTCGGCGACGGGTTCATCACCGGGGCGCAAGCGGAGCGCATGTATCCGAAGATGGCCGCCTGGGCGGATTATTGGCTCACTTATCATAACGCCGGCTTCGGGGACGACGTGATCGTCGTATACGGCCCCGGCGACTCCGGCTGGGACGACTCCTCCCAGTTCCGGGATGGCTTCCCGGCTGTGGACCCCTGCGCCAACGCGTTTCTGGTCTTGCTGATGGAGACCATCGCCAAGCTGGCGGAGAAGTCTTTCAGCTATACGGAGAAGTCCGCCGAATGGGCGGACAGGGCAAAGAAGCTGTGCGACGTCATCATCAACGAGTACTGGGACGGGGAGAAGTTCGTCACCAAGGTCAACGGAAAACCTGTGGACTCCCTGGGCCTCTCGGACTTCCAGCCCATCATGCTTGGCAAGCGACTGCCCCAGCACATCATCGATAAGGTCGCCGAGAAGATGGTCGCGGAAGATCAGTGGCTGACCCATATCGGGCTTGCGTCGGAAAATATGCAGAGCGAGAATCAGACTTTCGGCGTATCTTTCGTATTAGGCCGCGTGGTGGGGCCGCAAAACATGATCATATCCGTAGGGCTTCAGGCTGCCGGTAAGCAGAAGGAAGCCGATATCGTCGCCCGCCGCTTCTGCGACCATGTGAGCCGCGAAGGCATCATCCTGGGTTACGCGCCATACAACTACTACAAGCACAACGGCGAGAAAGCCAAGCAGCAGAGGCCGCCCATCCAGGCCGACGCCTGGCCCTGGAGCCCCTGGACGGCAAATAGCTTCCTGACCATGGTGACGGGCGTCATCTCAAAAGGATGATTCCACTTCAGCCTTCCTGCGCAGGAAGCCCGGCATGAACAGGAGAAAGCAGAGGAGCGCCAAACCTAAAGGAATAAGCCCAGACAATATTGCCGTAGAATAATCCGAATAGCTGACCACCATGCCCCCCCAGACCGGCCCTGCCCATCCGGCGAGATCCGCTCCCGCGTAAAGCGTGTTGCTGGCTACGGCGCGTCTGGAGGGGGTTTCCGTCTGTATGCACATAGCCTGCAGCCCCGGCTGGACGAAGCCGTTCCCAATGGAAGCGATGACCGCCCCAATCAGAACCATAGGCAGCGTCCTGCTCTTTGCGATAACGACGATAGATACAGCGGTCAGGGCTATAGCAATGGGGAGAATCTTTTTCATGCTGACCCGATCCATAATCCTTCCGCTGAAAGGTCTCGTGCACAGCATCACGACAGCTGTGGTAGTCGCGAATAAACCAATATTCGGTATACCCGCTTCCTGGGCAAAGGGATCCAGATAACTCCTGTAGCCCGCTGTGGCAATACTCGACAGGACGATGACCAGAGTCATGGGCAGCGTATGTTTTGAAAAGATGGCTTTATACCAGGGATCGGTGTTGACAAGCTTTTCGGCCGTATCCTTATATCGGATCATCATGAGGGGGATTACCGCCACAGCCAGGATTATGGTCGCAAAATAAAAGGCCAGCTTGTATCCCAGCGCCACCCCTTCCGGTCCCTCCGCCAGCTTCGGGCCCAGATCCCTCAGCCACAGGCCGAAATTCGGGCCTATCGTTTGTGAAACAATACCGCCCAAGCCATACATCGCCACGCCGGAAGCCATCTTCTCCCTGGGGAGGCTGTCTACCGCCAGTATCATGGTGAGGGAACCCATGAAGGCGTACTGTATGCCCTGAATGGCTCTGAACGTGACAAAGGCCGCCGTAGTATTGAACAACGCATAACCCAGGTTGACGATCCCGCCGGTGAAGTAAACGGCGATGAGCAGATTCTTTTTATTCAGCTTAGCTTGCAAAGGGCCCGCAATGGGTCGTATAGCCAGGGAAACCGCGAAAAACATCCCCACGAGGTTGCCCATGACCACCGGGCTCACGCCCAGGGATTCGGTAGCGTACCTGGCGATGAGGATACTCACCGACTGCTGCGACAGGGACATAAAGGCTTGCGCGATAAACAAGCATACGAAAGTACGGTTCCATATCGTCAATTTCTGGGGGGTTGGCAGCTCTGTATCCCCATTCGTTAGTATCTCAGTCAAATAATACCTCCAGTATCTCTTCCGCCGCGATTCCCCCGAACATGTCCGCTATGGGGAACTCCTCCAGCAAGCCGGCGATCTCTTCCCTTCGGAATGGGCGCCCGGCTAGGGCGGCTTCCAGGGGCCGCAGCGGTACGCGGGCCATGAAATCCCCGCGAAAGCCGATGGACGCGATAAGCCCTTTTTCCACCTTGATATAGGCTTCCAGCGCGCCGCCTTCCCGACGGGCCCGCTTTCTCACAGCGTCATAAGGTGGCGACGCCCCGTAGTTCCATTCCCATGTCCTGTACTTCGTATCCGCCAGGCGCTCTACCTCTTCTATTTCCCGGGAAATAAGCTCCGCGCGGGTAAACCGCTCCTCCGTCAGGGCAGACAGCAGCTCTTCCATGAAATCCTCCACCGTAGTCTCCCCCGGCAGATAGTCGCAGATATTGCCTACCCGGCTCGACACGGATTTCGTACTTTTCGAGCGGTACTTATCCGGGTCTATGCGAAGGGCGCCGGCGACCATGTCCATATCCGACCTGAACAGGAGTGTGCCGTGAAAAAGCAGCCGATCCCCGTCCAGCCTCTGCGCCGTACCGGATATCTTTTTGCCCTCGATGGTGATATCGTTGCGCCCCGATGGCTCCGCCCCGACGCCCATCAGCGCCAGCGCCCGGCAGACCGCGCCGGTGAAGCGCTCCATGGATAGGCGCTCAGCAGGGCCGGCGTCGGTGATGAACGAGTAGTTCACGTTACCCAGGTCATGGTAAACGGCGCCGCCTCCCGTGGTACGACGCACCACGCTGACGCCGTGGGCTTTCACGAAGCCTTCGTCGATCTCTTCCAGGGGATTTTGGTTCATGCCTACCACTACGGTATTGGCGTTTCGCCAGAGCAGCAGCCAGTCCCCTTCGCGTCTGTTACGCAGAATATATTCCTCGAAGGCCAGATTATAGTACGGGTCTGTGCTTTTCGTCTCGATGTAGAACATATGGCTATTATAGCATATGGTATTACAGTTCGGGGGCAGGAGCCCAAAGCGCGCCCATTTGCCGCGATGGTTCACAGCTTCAGCCAGATATAGAAATCGGTTGATGCAACTCCTAACGACTCCAACGCGACATCCGTGTCGCGTTCCGTCTGGCGCGACGTCCATGTCGCACCCACGGATTAGCCAGGTTTGCGATTGCCTATCTGGCAGACGAAGCCGTTCAATCCATCGCTTACAAATCGCCACGTTTTGGGCCCCTGCCCCCCGAACTATAACACCATATGGCGAGCATTTGTAAAAAGTTTGTTAACTTTTTATTGACTTACGAAAATCTTTCCTGTAGAATCGGTGAGGGGTATGGGGTAGCGCCCCTGTCAAGCATGGGCAAGCTTGCCACAAATGCCACTCTTAGGCAATCGGCTTGCGCAGCCCATGGAGCGTAGCGTGGCTTTGCCGCGCGGAGCGACGGGGTATGGGGCAGCGCCCTTGTCAAGCATGGGCAAGCCTGCCACAAATGCCACTCTTAGGCAATCGGCTTGCGCAGCCCATGGAGCGTAGCGTGGCTTTGCCGCGCGGAGC
>WRIW01000017.1 GCA_009782505.1 Clostridiales bacterium | reverse complement strand
AGATAAGGCGCGAATACGGTTATTACAAAGTCGCTTATGATCCGGTGACGAGGGTGATCGAATCGTACGAGATCAATGAGAATAAGGTGTCGAAAGCCCGCAAACTTTCCGGCTTCTTTGCGATTATGACCCATGGGGTCGACTTTGACGCCATGGCTACGTTCCGGGCTTACCGCCTCCGCGACGAGCAGGAGAAGTATTTCCAGCAGATGAAAGAGCAGATGGCGTCAGACAGGCAGCGGAACTGGTCGGAGGAGGGGAAGACTGGGCGGCTCTTTGTCCTTTTCGTGTCCCTCGTTTTGAGTTCTTATGTGCGCCATATCTGGAAAAGCACAAATCTTCACAAAACATTCTATACGTCGCTGGACGTCGTCGATGAAATGAGGCCGATCCGCTTGATCGAACACACAAACCGGGCAAAGGTGATTACGCCGTTTGTCGGGGCGCAGATCGATATCTGTGAGGCGTTCGGCTTCGACATACCGGAAGGCTGCGCGCCGACTTACGTATCACGTCAGAAGCCGCCTCGAAAGCGGGGCCGCCCACCGAAGAAAGCGGTCGAGCGAGGTTTATAGTACAAAAAATAGGAAAAGTCACGTTGATTAGGGTATAATGAACTGATCCAATGGGAGGTGAGCACGTTTCAAGCTCACCTCCCATTGGATGGGCTGATAACTGTTGATGCTGATCAATATGTACAAGTTAGAGGTATTCATGAATGTATTATTCCTTTGCAGGACATTGTTCCGCTCACCAGTCAAGACAGTGCTAATATTTATTTTACTGGGCGTAGTGTCATCTGTATGGATTGTACAAATATGCGAATACATTATTACAAAGCGTGAATACGACAACGCAGCAGTATTGTATCGAGGTGTTGGGGCAGTGGAGGTCGCTGCCCCAGTCGTTACAGATAGCCGGAGGCCTGGGTATTTTGAATCAGATCCGCGTATGTCAAAGGATTATACAGATCATGAAAAAAAACTGTTCTACCAGTATACTGCCTACCGTAATGAATCAGGCTATATTCTTGATGATCTTCGTTATCGGTCATTAAGGTGGGAACAGATCACTGCTTTTTCGGGACTGCCATTTATTGATTTATTTGACGTGCGCTACATGACTGCTGGTATATCTGACAAATATTACCGACTGGATGAGGGCGAGGGATATTATAACTATTCAGCGCGACTAATTCTTGAAGGGGTGCTGACAGAAGTAAGTATCAGCCCGCCGCCACCCGATCCAACAAGAGGTTACCAAATCAAAGATTTTCACAGGTTGAGTATTGAGAATTATAAGTTCCTAGCGGGTAATAGCCCATATGTGACTAAGCTCGACAAATTATCTATTTATTCCAATCCATATACACCGAGTAATGTTCAATTTTGGGATAGCCGAGGCCGTACTAGCTTTATCTATTTACCAAATTATGTATACCACACAGAGTTTATTAAAACATTAGTACCAGGACACAGATATGTGTTTGTACTTCGTTTTGATCCACTGGATAAATATAAGAGTGGTATTAGATATCCTATCCTGAGCCTTTCTGATCATCTGTCGGATTCTTGGTGTGCTGCCGTATGGAATATTGAAGGTGAATCAGATGGTTATCTTGAACTAGAAAAATACTCACCGCTCCGCACTCTTATCGAGCTAACAGAAGCAGATACGCATACTTTTGATGTTGTCTATACAGTAGATATGGATGCAATCTTTCGGTTTGCAGAGGAAAATATGACCATAATCGAAGGGCGTGCCTTGACAAGCGATGACAACGAGAGTGCCGCGCCGCTATGTGTGATAAGCAGAGAATTTGCATTGGAGTATAACCTTTGCATAGGCGACACGCTGACATTCAAGCTAGGCACAGAATTATTCGAGCAGTACAAAGGGCTTGGCGCCCAGGCTATTTCTTGGCAACGGTATAGACCACCACTAAAACCAGTTGCATTAAAAATTATCGGAATCTATGCTGATACTGATTCTAAGGTAAGTCAAAAGAAAAACCCTAACTGGAATTATTCTCTTAACACAATTTTCGTGCCAAAAGCACTACTGCCGATTGATGAAAATACTATACCAGACCATGAGTTTTCTCCAGCGGAATTCAGTTTTATACTCGACAGTGCGTGGAACACCTCTGAATTTCTTGAAGAAGCTGAGTCGCTATGCGAAGTACTAGGGCTTAGATTGATCTTTAATGATAAAGGCTGGATGGCTATCGAAAATGAATTTCGCATAACTGGATGGATTTCCTTTATCAATATTACTGCGGTATCCGTTACAGTCATTATGATAATTGGCTGTACTGTATATTACTTCGTCAGCCGTCAAAAGAGGGTGTATGCCATCTTGCGCGCTCTTGGAGCATCAAAAAAAGAAGCTGCCGCAAGAATCACTTTGCCATTAATGACAATAAATTGTATGTCGATACTATCTGGCAGTGTTGGCGCATGGTTCTTTATAAACAAGGCGATTACGGAAAATAATACCTTAGTGACGTTCAGTGATTTCTCCGCCAGAACTACGGTGCCTGGCTTTATGGTTGCGTTATGCGTGATTGGGGAGCTCTCGTTGACACTGGTGTGCGCATCTATATTGCTATGGCGGATTGGGAAAGAATCACCTTTAGCTCTATTGCAAAGTAAAGAGAGAGGAATAGTATAGAGTATGAAGGTAAGCAATTGGTTTGTCTTGAAGTACGTTTTAAGGAGCTTATGTCGGACTGCTATGATATCAGCGCTGGTTTTTCTTATATCTATAATGCTGTTTTTCACTGTTGAGCTACTCTCTTCGAAGCGTCAGTCTTATTTTCAAATTTTTACGAATACATTGGTAACTGTTCGGTTTAGCGAAGGACTGGGGCTTGGGACAGCAAGGCAAATAGCTCATTCTGAGTATGTGTCTGACTCATATTATGAAGCAAGCGGAATTGTTGAAACTGATTTTCGTCTCGTCGATACTGGCTTCGCGCACGACATTGCTTTTACCTTCACAAACAATATTGCTCGCTTTGTTCGTGAAGAAATAGATATTTCATATGCGGAAGGATATGACGAAACTTGGATGTATCGGCTGGGCGACACTTCTGAAATCGTATTTGTTGGGAAAGATTATCTTGACGAACGGGGGCTTAGACTAGGGGATAAATTAATAATCAGCAGAAAAGGGCTGGCCAGGGATGTAATTAGTGCTTACATTGATGGATTTGTGGTTCCAGAAGGATATGATATAAATAACAAAGCACATAATGCGATGATTAACGCATATTTTCTTGAAATATATGGAGACCGAATTACCGATGATATAAATGAGCTTTCTAATGTATTTACGATTGCAGGTATGGTATCAACGTCATCAGAGAGTTTTAACTCGATGGTTTTCTCACCGTGGAGTAGATCAGCAGCGTCGCTTGGATTTGCAACTGTTGACATGGCGGAATATACTGTCGCAGATAACGACTTCATTGATGATTTCCGAGAATATTGTGAGAGAAGAACAGGCGGAAGCGTAACTGGAAGCACAAGTATGCGTATAGAAACAAGCAAGATCGAAAACATCCGGAACTCCATCCGGATAATGGACGCCCTTTACCCAATCATCGTTGGAGCGGCGCTTCTCATCGGCGCTTTCCTCTGCAGCCTGATCATCCTGCAATCGGTGAAAGAAGCGGCGCTCTTGCGCGCGCTTGGCGTCACGAAAATGAAAACGCGCATCATACTGTCTCTTGGGCAAATATTGCTTTGTTTTGTAGGTCTACTGGTCGGTGCAGGTATCATGCTCGTGTATAAGGGTGCAGATATAGCGGCGATTGTGAAGCCGCTCGGTATTTTCGCCGCATTATACTTCGTTGTAGTTTTAGCTTCTGCCGCGACATGTTCCGTCCTGGCGACGCGCCGCAGCATCTTAGAACTTTTGCAGACGAAAGAGTAAAGGCACGCCCATGACCTTCATAGAAGCATTATCGCTGCTGAAACCGTACCGTAGGCAGATGGGCGCCATCATGGCACTGGCCCTGGCTATCTCCGCCGTATCCATGGTCACGCCTTTCGTGAACCGAAACATGCTCGACGAAGGGCTGCTTCAGGGCGATACGGCTGTGGTGATACGGCTGGTTTTACTGCTGATCCTGCTCCAGGTGGGCGGGCAGCTTATCGAGTACCTTCAGCGCCTGCTGGAGATCGGCGTCACCAATGCTTTGGGCAAGAAGCTGAAGACGGAAGCCTTCGCCCATGGGCTGAAGCTGAAGCCCGGCTACTTCAAAGAGCAGGGCTTCTATAAGACGATCAGCGACGCCCTGTACGATATATCCAATATCATGAGCATCGCCAGCAACAGCTTCATGATCATTTTCGTCATCATATGCAAGTGCATCGGGGCGTTGATCGGGCTGGTCATCCTGGACTGGCGGCTGACCTTATTTGTCCTGCTCATCATGCCGGTGAAGCTGTGGCTGAACGCCGCCATACGCAGGCGGGCTGAGAAGCGAAGCCGGGAGCTGATGGAGGACAACAAGAGCTACAATGCCTGGCTCTCCGGCATACTATCCGGCGTCATCGACGTGAAGCTCTGGAACCTGAGGGAGAAGGTGACGTCGGAATATGAAAGCCATGTAGGAACCATCAACCGCTCTTCGAAGAAGTTGTCACTGCTGAACGCCAGGAATCGTTTTTTTACCGCGGGCGTGGAGTTTACGCTGATGAACGGGCTATACATATTGGGCGCCTATCTCATCGCGGGTGGCCGCCTTACCTTCGGGGGGCTCATGGCCTTCATCACATTTACGGCTTATGTGCTTATGCCGGTAAACGTGATCATGGATCTCCGGATCATCCTGAGGCAGATCAGCCCCAGCGTAGAAGGGCTCAGGCGCTTCCATGCCCTTGAGGAAGAGCGCTACGGCCCGGGCCTGCCTTTCGGGGATAAGGTATCCGTCATCGAGTTCAGGGACGTGTCCGTCACCCTGGGGGACAGGGAGATACTGAAAGGCTTCAACATGAAGGTGAGCCGGGGGGAGACTGTTGCCATCGTGGGGGACAACGGCAGTGGGAAGACCACTGTGGTCAACTTGCTGCTCAGGCTCTGCGAGCCGGACGAAGGGCAGATACTCATGGACGGGATACCGATCACAGAGTACAACATCGAGGACTACAGGCAGAGGTTCAGCGTAGTCTACCAGGATATACACCTCTTCGAGGGGACGGTCAGAGACAACATCACCTTCGGCGAAAGCGGAGATATCCCTTATGGCGGGGACGAAGGCTTGCGGTTCTGCACCGAAGCCATCGAAAGCTGGGAGGAGCGGTACGAGACCCAGGTGGGCAGCGACGGCGGGAAGCTGTCCGGGGGCGAGCAGCAGAAGATAGCCCTGCTCCGGGCTCTGTACCGGAAAGCAGAGATACTGGTGCTGGACGAGCCCACCTCGAACTACGACAAGGAGTCCGAAGTAGAGTTCCGCCGGTATATCGAGAGGGACATGGACTACGACTTCTGCTTCATCGTGACCCACGACATGGGCGTCGCGGAGAAAGCGGACACGATATACCACTTGTCATGAAAGCCCTATACGACGACCTCGAATATCCGCTTGCCGCCGACCTGCACCCATTCGGCCTTTTGCTCCTTACGCGCGTCTTTGCGGAAATCAAAGGTGAGCAGATAACCCCTGTCCATATTCTTCGAAGCCATATAGCCCAGCAGCTGCTCGTAGGCGTCTTCCTGGGCGGCGCTGCCCCGCCATATCTTCAGCTCGATGATGAACTGGTCACGCCCGTAGTCCACCACCACGTCCATCCTGCGCAAGTCGGTGAACTGGCTTTCGATGTGGTAGAAGCCGTGCCCGTTGACCAGGGGCTTCAGGTAGGAGATGAACAGCAGCCTCCCGTGGCGCTCGAAGAAGGAGAGGTCGCCCTCGTTGAATATCTCCCGGTAGTGCTCCGTGAACTTCCGCAGGCACAGCTCCATGTCAAACACGCCTTCCCGCACCACTTCCTGATACAAGCCATGCCCCGCGTAGCCCTGTATGCGGGATACATTTTCATCTTTCGAGCTGAAATGATAGCTCATCCGCATCTCAAAGATTTTATTCGCGACGACGGTGAAACCGGGGGTCTTCCCGGCGAAAGCGCCATCGCCTTTTTTAATATAGCCATACATACTGCCCAGTTCGATGACAGGGTTGCCGGGCACAAAGGATTTCGGTTCGCCGATGATGAGCAGGCTGTATAAGAAGTCGTACAAATCCGTATTGCCTTCAAGGTTTTTAGCTAAATCGTCGAACAGCATATTCTTTTCCAAGGTGACGATTTTTATGGCTTCCTGCACGCCGCGGATCGTCCAGTCCTTATCCAGCTCTTCGTCCACCGCCTGGCATATCCTTGATACCAGGAAAGGATAACCGCTGGTATGCAGATGGATCTCGTCAGCGATCGCGGGGATATCCATACCGGTATGATGGTCTGATTCATAATCGGATAGCATAGTCGCGATTTCCGCCGGGCTAAACGACATATCCACATTGAAATTCACCGCGATATTCCAGGGCGAGTTGTAAAGCTGACCTTCTGTCTGGGAAGGGGAGTAGAGGCCGTCGTTGATCATTTTCAACTTTAGGTTGCGGATATCATATACCCCGGCGAGGATCACGCTGTGGAAGGTATTCTCTTTCCCAGCTTTTCGAGCCAAAAACTTTTCCCGCAGCATACCGAGAAATAGTAGAAAGACGCGATTGCTACTCGTCTTATCGACTTCGTCGATGAGTAAGACGACTTTATTATTACTACACATATTCGTGATATGTTCGCTTAGTGATCCAAAAGTCAAGACCTCTTCATTACGCCATGTTTCAACATATCCCTTTGGCGCTGTCGAGAAAGCCAGCGCTCTGGATACCTTTTGAAGGAACATGGAGCAAAATGCCGAAGTAGTCTCAAAATCTTCGTCATCGGCGCCCTCGAAGCTTATACTCGCGCAGATGTATTCTTTGGCGAGTCCCTTTTTTAATTCATTCAGCGTCGTCGTCTTGCCATACTGCCGGGCGCGGTTGATCGTGAAGTAGTGCCGGGCGTTCACCAGCTCTACGATTTTCTCGATCTTACCGCCGATATCCACCATATAGTCTTCTTCAGGCACGCACAGCCCGGTCACGTTAAACCTTTTCATCGCCATATCCATCCCCCGCTTTTCCCGGTGCGTATAATAAGCCGTATCTGCGATAAGTATACCATATGCTATGGGCGTGGTATACTACATGCCACAAAAGCCCCATTGCCCAATCATTTCGTTTACGATATAATCATAGGTAGAACGAGATGAAGACCGCTCCCCGGCGGCGGCGATGAGGTGACGGGAATGACGATCCGCGCATGGTCCGACGAGTACAGCTCCGGCATCGAGCAGATAGACGAGCAGCATAAGGGCCTCTTCCAGAGGATCAATGCCTTCGAAGAAGAGAACGACGATACCCTCACTATGAAGGGCGCCGTCGACTTCCTTGACGGCATGATGGGGCTTCTGGAGGAGCACTTCGCGGCGGAAGACGCCCTGATGGAGGAGAACGACTACCCTCTCATGGACGTCCACAAGGCCTTTCACAACGACTTACGGGCCGCCATACTCGCGTGCATGGATTCGGTGAAGAGCTTCCGGTCAAAGAGCGTCCAGCGGGCTATACCCACCGCGGTGTCCGACCGGGAGCCGTACCGCCAGGTACTGGAGCTGCTTACCGGCTGGCTCGACCACATCGTCAGGGACGACACCATCATCTTCCACTACTGCGAGCACCGGGACTTCAATCTGGCCGGGGCCATCTATGGGCGCACCTGCGAGATACTCACCATGGATAATCAGCTCCTGGGCTACGGGAAGATCGACCTCATCGAAAACGACGATATCGAGATCAACTATAAGCACGGGCGCATACCGGTGAAGTTCAACGACGTGGTCAAAGTATCGGTGATCATGCAGAACCAGGAGAGCTGCCACTTCGTGTCCAAGGTATACCTGAATAAGAACTCCTCGGTGAAGCTCTTCAGGGGCGCCGTCATCAAGACGGAGAACGACAGGGCATTCTACCGCATCTCCGTCCTCATCGATGCTGTACTCAAGCGGGAGGGCCAGGAGCCCATGGACATCCGCATCATCGACATCAGCGCCGGCGGGCTGCTCATCGCCACGGAGACGGTCATGGAGCAGGGCGAGGAAGTCCTGATCCAGTTTATGCTGGAGAAGACCTGGTTCACCGAGAAGTGCACGGTCATGCGCACCTTTAAGAAGGATACGGTCATCCGCCACTACGGGATGAAGTTCGCCTTCGACGACGGCTCGTCTCTCACGAACCTGGTGGGGCAGCTAAATACCCTCCAGGGCAAGCGCAATCAAAAGCTATGATCGCGTAGACGGCACAAAATGAATCCGCCGGCGCCATAAGGGAAGCCGGCGGATTCTGTTTATATCTTAATACTTGTCGTAGCCGTCGCCGCTGCCCAGGGCGTAGCTTGGGCCGGGCACGAAGGCCCGCTTCGGCTGCATGCCCCGGTATGCCTCCTGCCCCTGACCCGGGCCGGCATTCTTCACTTTGAACTGGCGGATCAGCTCCTCCAGTATGTGGGACTGCCCGCTCATCTCCTCGGATGCGGCGGCGCTTTCCTCGGCGGTGGCGCTATTCTGCTGCACCACCTGGGCTACCTGGTCGATGCCGGTATTGATCTGCTCTATGCCCAGGGTCTGCTCCTCGGAAGCCTTGGCGATCTCCTTCACAAAGCGGCTGCTCTCGTCGATGCCGGACACGATCTCCGCCAGGCTGGCGGCGGTCTCTTCCGCTATGCGCGCCCCCAGGCCGGCTTTCTCCATGGAGTTCTCGATCATGGCGCCGGTCTCCTTGGCGGCCTCCGCGCTCTTGGACGCCAGGTTGCGTACTTCCTCCGCCACCACGGCGAAGCCCTTGCCGTGCTCCCCTGCCCGGGCCGCTTCCACGGCGGCATTGAGGGCCAGTATATTTGTCTGGAAGGCGATGTCGTCGATGACCTTGATGACCCGGCTGATGCTCTGGCTGGCCTGGTTGATCTCCCTCACCGCCTCCATCATCTCGTCCATCTGGCGGCTGCCCTTCTCCGCGCTCCCGATGATGGCCTCCGCCAGCTTGGCGGTCTTGTCGGCGATCTCAGCATTGGCCTTGGTCTTGTCCGCGATCTCGGCGATGGAGCTTGAGAGCTCCTCGATGGACGCGGCCTGCTGGGTGGAGCCCTGGGCCAGGGTCTGGGCGCCGTCCGCCACCTGCTTGGAGCCGGTGGAGACCTGGGAAGTGGATACATTGATCTCCCTGAACATCTCGTTTAGGTTGTCCACCGTTCTTGCCAGGGACTGCCCCATGGTATCTTTGTCGGACAGGAGCTCCACATCCAGGGTGAGGTCGCCCCCGGCCAAGGTCTCCAGCTCCCCGGCGATGCTGGTGATGTGACCGATGAGGGACGCGGCGCCCGCTATGCATTCGCCGATCTCATCCTTATTCCTGGAGTACTTCTCGATGACGACGGCGTCGTTCCCCACGAGGCTGATATCCCCGGTTGACCCCGCTTTCTTCATGAAGGCGGATAGGGGCGCCAGGGGCGCCGAGATCATACGGGAGATGAAAAACGCAAGAAATATAGCTATGCCCAGAGCTAAGATGGTGAGCACGACGGTTACTACCTGCATCGTATTGGCTACCCGTATGCTCTCCTCGTCCTTCTCTACGACAATACTGTTATACCGGGACTGCATATTGGAAAGGATGGAGATGACCTCCGCCGTCTTTGGGAAGATGACGTTATTCAGATACTCCGTAGCGCCGTCGGTATCCCCGGCCCTCATCAGGGCGACGACATTGGCCGCTTCGGTGTGTATGAACTCGTGGGGGTCGTCCAGGCTCGCCAGCATAGCCAGCAGCGTCGGGTCTCTCATGTTCCTCGCCTCGTCGCTGTCATGCCACACCCCGAGGGCGCAGGTATGCGGGTTGAGGGATCCGGTAAACTCTACCCCCAGCAGGACCGACTCGGTAAGGGACTGCCTCCATACATAGTGGGCGTTCAGCACATTCGATACGCTGTCGCTCTCATGCTGAAGCTCCTTCAGCTCAGTCGTGATGTTGTCCAAAGACATGGTGGCTATCAGCCCCGCGCCTCCCAGTATCACGGCGATGACCGCCATGACGATGAAGCCGCAAAGGATCTTTGTGCGAATCTTCATTTTTCCGCTCCCCCTTAATAAAAATTTCTATCATACAGCCTGACATGGGGCAAATACTCAGGCATATACCGCCTTGGCTTACGCGCGGCCGTCTACGATCTCCCGGGCGATCTGGGCGAACTGATCTTTCACATTGCGGAAGGCCTGGACGAGATCCGGGTCGAAATGGCTCCCCGCGCCTTCCTCGATGATCCTGCACGCTTCCTCATGGGTGTAGGCTTCTTTATATGGCCGCTTGGAGATAAGCGCGTCGTACACGTCCGCCAGGGCCATGAGGCGCCCTTCGATGGGGATGTTGCGCCCCTTCAGCCCTACGGGGTACCCGCTCCCGTCCCACTTCTCATGGTGCGTCCCCGCGATGAGCAGGGCGTGGTCCAGGAAGTCGCTTTCCTCCGTCTGCTGGATGATGTGCTCGATAGCGTCCACCCCGGCGGACACATGGGTCTTCATCACCTCGAACTCTTCTGTGGTGAGCTTCGCGGGCTTATTCAGGATGAGGTCGGTGATGGCGATCTTCCCTACGTCGTGGAGCTGAGCCGAAGTCAGGAAGAAGTCCACGTCCCACTTGGCGATCTGGTCAAGATACGTGCCGGTCCGGTGCAGCTCGTCGAGGAGGGCCTGCAGGTACCGCTGGGTGCGGGTGATGTGGCCGCCGGTGAGCTTGTCCCGGAATTCCACCAGATCCGCCACCGTAGCCAGCACGGTGTTTTGCAGAGTGATGACTTCCGCCGTCTTCTCCTTCACCTTGATCTCCAGGTTTTCCGCGTAGTCCTGTAGTATCGCCTGGCTGGCCAGGAGGTCGTTGCGCTGCTTGACGATGAGAAGCTGGCTCTCGATGCGCTTGAGCAGGAGCGGGTTGGAGAAGGGCTTGGTGATATAGTCTACCGCGCCCAGGTCGAAGCCTTCCATCTCGCTGTAATCGTCGCTCTTCGACGTCAGGAAGATCACCGGCGTGCCCACATACCGCGGGTCGGCTTTCAGCCGCTTTATGGCCTCGAAGCCGTTCACATCCGGCATCTCTACGTCCAGAAGGATCAGGTCGGGGGTGATGTTTTCCAGAAGGTCAAAGAGCTTCTCCGCCGACGAGGCGGGGTAGACCTCATAAAATGTCTTTAAGAGATTCCTGCCCAGGGTCAGGGTGGCTTTGTTGTCGTCGACTAAGACGATTTTTGAACGGGGGCTATCCATGAGGCGTCCTCCTTTGGTTTGCGGCGTCGCGGGGCGCTGGCGTCAGTTCGCTTTCCGGCGGCGGTGGTATTCGTTGAGCTTTTCGATGATCAGGGCAAAATTCACATCTTCCACATTCTCCCGGAGCCAGGGAACCAGCTCGCCGTTGGTCTCGTACTCGAAGCACTCCAGCTCCGCCAGGGCAGTGTCGGCGCTGTCCATATCGTAATTCGCGCAGGCTTCCGAAAGCTTGTCCAGGGTGGCCATATCGGGTTCGTCTTTGACGGGCTTGGGGTTATCCAGATAGATTTTCAGAAGCATGTCGTCCATATCCGAGATGAGCTTCCACGCGGCGCTTAGGAATGAGGCGTTGTGGGCGTCTACGAAGTCGAAGTCCTCCGCCCTGGCCGCCTTCTCCAGAGCTTCCGCGATGTCGGCGAATTCGTTGGCGCAGATGCCGCGGCCTGAGCCTTTGATGCCGTGGACGATGATGGTATAGTCGGGGAGGTTGTCCCCGGTGACGCCCTTGGCCGCCTCCAGGAGGGGGGGCGTATTTAGTACGAAAGAGCGGAGTACGTCGAAGTAGGCGTCCTCGTCGCCGCCGAAGCGCTCGATCCCTTCGTCGATGTCCACCCCTTCCAGGCCTTTGCCCAGGGCCCGCCGGTCTATCCCGCTCCTCCTGTCGGAGACGGCCCGCCTCTGCTTCTTGTACTCCTCCTGATCCATGCCGATATTCAGCTCCATCTGCCGGGCGTAGTACAGCTTCTCCTGCTCCCTGTCCCGCACCCACAGGCGGATGACCGTGTCCAGGTGGTTGATATCGATGGGCTTGGAGATGAAGGCCTGAAAACCCTTGCTTAGGAACATTTCCTCGTTGCCGCTCAAGGCATTGGCCGTAAGGGCGATGATGGGTACGCTTTTCGCGTAGTCCGTGCCGAGCTCGCGTATGCGCTGAGCGGCTTCGATACCGTCCATGACGGGCATCATATGATCCATAAATACGGCGTTGTAGCGCACTTCGGCGTCCCGTATGGCATCTATGGCCTCCTGGCCGCTTGCCACGCAGTCGATGGTCATGCCGTAGGGCTTCATCAAGCCCTTAGCCACGTCCAGGTTGGTGGCCACGTCGTCCACCACCAGCACCCGGGCATAAGGCAGGCTGACCCGGGAGAGCTTGGCATTCTGGTCGCGCTTCTGCTCGAAGAAGTGGAAGGACATGAGGTTTTCCGCCATCGCCGGGCCGATGACCTCGTCGGATACATAGTGCTGGGGCAGGCGGACGGTGAAGACGCTGCCCACGCCGTACTCGCTCTCTACGGATATGGAGCCGCCCATCATCTCGATGAGCTTCTTCACGATGGGGAGCCCCAGGCCGGTGCCCATGATGCGCCGGTTGGACTTCTGGTCTACCTGGGAGTAATCTTCAAACAACTTGTCGATGTTTTCCGGCAGGATCCCCGCCCCCGTATCCCGCACGTCGGCGGTAAACATGACTTCCTCGCCCTCCCGCTGGCAGCGCACCTTCAGCTCCACCGTGCCTTCCCGGGTGTACTTGAAGGCGTTGGACAGGAGATTATTCAGCACCTGCTTGATGCGCAGCTCGTCCCCCAGGAGCCGCGCCGGGAGGTTTTCGTCAATATTTAACACAAAGTCGATGAATTTTTCACCGATGAACATACTGCTCTGAGTGACCGTGTCGTTTAGCAGGCTGGGCAGGTCGTACTCCACGGAGATGAGCTCGAATTTCCCCGCCTCGATCTTGGAGATGTCCAGGATGTCGTTTACCGTGCTGATCAGGGTCATGCCCGCGTTGTTGATCTTCTCCAGGTTGATCCTGTCCTCTTCTTCCATCCGCCCGGCTTCCAGGGTCAGCTCGGATAAGCCGAGGATGGCGTTGAGGGGCGTCCGCATCTCGTGGCTCATATTAGCCAGGAAGTTGCTCTTCGCCTGGCTGGCGTCCTGGGCTTCGCTCAAGGCGGCTTCCAGCCTGTCGGAAGCGTCCTGCACGCTCAGCATCATCTCGTAGCGGAAAAGGGCGTTGGCTATGACGATGCCCCCGGAGCGCATGGTCATCCGCTCCCCTTCCGCGTAGGCTGTCTCCATCTGATGGTTGTCGTAGGCTACGAAACCCCAGAATTGATCCTGAAGGAATACCGGCGTGACAAATACGGTCAGTACCCCCTGGGCTTCGAGATGGGCCCGGGGGCCGGGCTCCATGTCCCTGGCCAGGCCGTATATGCTTTCCCCCCCGGCAAGCCTTTCCTCCCAGCCGGGCAGCGTCTTGCCGTAGCGCCTGGGTTCGGAGATGCTGACGAAGCTCTCTAATTCGTCCGCCCCTACGCCTTCCTTCCATTCGAAGACCTGGCTGTAGTGCAGCAGGCCCTCTTCCCGGTGGTTTTTCCAGATGGATACGCGGTCGGCGCCCAAGGCTTCCGCGATGAGGCCCATGCAGCGGTAGAGATCCCGCTCGAAAGCGTCCGGCTCCGAGCGGAGCAGTATGCCCGCCGCGTCGTTCACGATGTTTAGCAAGTCGTCCCGGCGCTCCAGCTCTCCGATCATCCGCTTCTGCTCGCGCAGGTCCCTGGTGTATCCGGCTACGGCGTAGTCCAGCCCATAGGGGACGCGCACCAGGGTGATCTCGGCGGGGATGAGCTCGCCTTGGGAATTCTGGTGCATCCACTCAAATACGGTCCTGCCGCCTTCTTCAAATACCCGGTCCAGTATCTCGTAGACCAGGTCATGGGAGCGCCTTCCGTCGGGCTGGTACTCCGGGGAGATGTCAAAGCGCTGGGATATGTATTCGTCCTTGTCCCTCATGCCGAAGAGCTTCACGGACTCGTCGTTGCAGTCGATGATCTCATAGTTCCTGCTCCACAGGCGGCAGGCCAGGGGGGTGGCGTCCAGGAGCAGGCGCGTGCGCTCGTTGTCGTCTCGGATCAATGCCGCCTGCTGCTTCACCGTGTCGTTCAGGGTCTCCAGGTTGCGGTACTGGGTCTCGATCTTGATGAAAGGTTTGATGACCTGGCCCGATACCAGGGCGGATACCACGAGCCCCGCCGCCAGGAAGGACAAAGCCGCCAGGATCAGGGCCGTCTGCACGTTGCGCTGAGGGCTTTCGCTCAGGGGCGCCGTGGCGCAGATATACCAGCCCGCCGCCGAGCCGGTTATCCCCTTGTAGACGCACAGCCGCTCCTGCCCTTCATAGTCGTACCTGCCGGCGCCGGCCCCTGTCCCGGTGAGCATGCTCTGGTAGAAGCCCCCCGCCGTACGCAGCTCCGGGTCGGTGCGGGACTCCAGGATGAAGTTGTGCTGCCCCAGCACCAGCTCGGCGCGGTAGTGGGCGATGAAGGTGCCCTCGCCGTCCAGCATGAATATATTCCCCGTCTCCCAAAGCCGGTAGCCGGACAGGGTATCGGAAAAAAACATCCCGGGGATGGTGGCGCCCAGGACGCGGTCTTGGTCCATATCGGCAAACACGTACATGACCATCTCATGGCTGGCGTCGTCGATGAGGGTGGAGGAAAGTACGGGGGCGCCCTGCTGGGCCTGGTGTATGTACTGGCTCTCCATCAGTATGTCGTGGGGGGTCATGGGCGTGCCGCAGCCGGCGACGATGCCGTCGTCGTGGAGCACGGTGAGGGCGATGAAGTCGGCGAATTCACCAAGCTGGGAGTCAAGGACGCCTTGCAGCTCCCCCTCCGCGCAGGCATTGAGCCGCTCGGCGATGGTCTCGGCATTGGACTTCAGCAGGCTGATCTTCGTCGCCACCACAGTGTCGGCTATATCCAGCGCCAGGGACAATTGCTGCTCCATAGCCGCCGTCATGCTGCTCCGGGTGAAGGACAGACCCAGAAAAAGGCTGGCCGTGGTGAAAACGAAGATGATCGCCATTATCACCGCCGCGGCTTTCAGTCTCATGGACATAGTACGCCTCCGCTTTGAAAGTATGGTTTTAACATGCTTGCACCTAATACATTGCGACGCGCAGACTTATTACACTTATCTATAATCATTTTTATTATTTCGCTTCTTCATCATAACAGATTTTTTAATGCGCCACAATTATTATTACTGTTAATTGTGCATTTTCTCGATTATAATGGGGATACGGATAATAAGGGTGCGCCGGTCCTATCCGCCGGCGGGGAAGGCTTCCGCCTCCCGGGCCCACTGATACAAACGAAGGGAAGCGTATAGTGTTATGAAAACGATGAAAAGGATCAAGCTGCTGTATATTATTTCATCAGCCGTATTGGCCCTCGCCCTCGCCGCCGCGCCCGTGGGAGTCGGCGTGCTGGCCTTTGACGCCGAAGGCGGCATATATCAGCCGGTGAAGAGCAAGGATATCCTCATCAACGTGGACGCGGAGCTTTTAGATAAGCTGCTGGCCTGCACGTCGGAGCAGGACCTCATCGACAAGCTGAGGGCCGAGCTCACGAAGCTGGGCGTGGACGACCCGGATAACTATGACTTCAGCATCGACAACTACAACATCAGCCTCCTGCGGGTGGAGCTGGACGCCACGAATACCCGGGAATGGTACGTCTACGACCACACGGACACGGGTTGGGACCCAAATGGCGCGCGGGCATGGTGGGTACCCGCCCAAGACGGCCCCTGGGCCGGCCCCTCTACGAAGGCGGCCACTTCCGGCACAAATTTCATCAATACCGCTTTCGCCGAGGCTTACCACGGGAATGACGGCTACAACTACGCCCCCCTCTACGGCATACCCGCCGCCGGGAGGACGACCGCCACCATCCAGGCGGTGAACGGGAAGTACGGCATGAACGGCTTCCGCCTCGTATGGCAGCTCCGGGAGCATATCTACGCCTACTCCACGTCGAAGCCCGGCAGCGACAGCAAATTCGCCAATATGATATTTTCCGGCTACGGGAAGGGCAACCTGGTGGATTTCATGTACTATCCCATCACGGAAGAGAGCTTCGGCACCATCGAGTTTGACGTAAACAGCGCCTTTGTCAACGACCACAGCTTGTTTGGCACAGGGTTTCTCATCAATACGGGAAACACCGGGGCGGGGGGGAGCGGCTACCAGAAAGGCTACCTGCTTTACTTCCGTTTCGACCAGGACTCCGACTGTAAGATCAAGGAGGTCTGCCTCTACAAGCTCAAGGACAACGTCACCCCGGCGGCTATACAGGGGACCTCGGCACAGAATACCAGCACGTCCAAAGCCGAGTACTTCATCGCAAACTACCTGACTAAGGTCGGCACATCTTTCGCCGGATACCCCACAGGCGCCCAGAGCCACTGGCGCATCACCTTCTCGGATACGAAGATCAATGTGGCGGCCAACAATGTAGGCTCCGACGACATCGTGGAGAAAGAGTGGGCCCTTGAGAACACGGGCTTCTACGGCTTCGGCCCCCTGGCCAGCTACGCGGGGCATGGCTGCGCCCGGGGCACGGCATTTCAGTTCTCCGACGTGCTCATGGCGACCCAGCTGAAGGATTCCTTCCTGAATCTGAAGAACGCCCAGTTCAATACCGCCGCGGACGTGGACCGCTACTTCATCAACATCACGGATCAGGAGATCAACGAGGAAGACTATCTGAATAAGGACAACTACTGGGACACCGTCAACCGCCTACGCAGCGACGAAGTGTTTTACCTCACAAATAGCGCCAACTCCCTGCTCGACGACGGCGGCAAGAAGCCTACCGGCGACCTGCTGGACAACGGCGAGACCTTTGAGGAGACCGGGGACGCCCTCATCAAAGCCCTGGCGAAGTACATCTACGATAGCAGGACATTTGATACTGACTTCGGCGACGTGCCCAGCGGCGGCAGCAAGCCCACGGCCATATTCACCCTGAGGGGCGTGGAGGGGGAAGTCTCGCCTTCAAACCCCCGGGTGCCCCTGCAAGCCATCGAAGTGAAGAGGATAGCCGACGATAAGCCCATCGAGATCAGCGCCCTGGATACCTCGTCCACCGGTGGGAATGAAGACCCCATCGTGGAATGGGTATATACGATCAAGGGGCCCGACGGCGAAGTGATCAAGACAGTGACCTTCACCGACGACCACCCGCCTACGGATAGCGATATCCTGCTGGAGATCACGAAGGATTCCCCCATCGGGAAGTACCGCGTGGAGCTGGTAGTGAAGGATGATATAGGAGGCGTATCCGACCCCCTGGTGAGGACTTTTGACGTCAGGAGCGACGACGTCCCCCCCGCGGTGGCGCCGGGCCCGGCTTCCCTCACCCGCAACGCGAAAGGGGAATACGAACAGGCGCCCCAGGTATTTCACATGACCGACGAGGGCTGGGGCGTCATCGCCTATGAGATCGAGTACCTGGACGCCAAGGGGGAGCCTCTGACGGATGGAGGTGGCGAGCCCTACGGCACGGGGGAGATATCCTTGACCGACCGGATGCTGGCTTTGTCCGTGCCCAATGGCGCCGACGGGCTGCAGGGGAAGTATGAGATCCGGGTCACGGTGTACGACTGGGCGGGGAACAAAACCGTGGAGAGCTTCATGGTAAATACGCTGAAAGCAGACGCCAACGACGCCATCGCCGCCCTGGGGGACTACCGTACCACAGAGTACATCCGTACCCACGCCGGGGACCTGGAGCATGTGGAGGAACTGCTGGAGGAGGCGAAGAAGCGGGTCGCGGACTATGTCGGGGATACAGGTTCGGCGGCGGGGCTGGATAATTATGGATACCTCGCGGAGACGGAGAAAGCCATCGGCGTCTATGTGGAGGTACATGAGTTCTTAGATGACTACGGCGATGTGGTTAAGCTCACCCTTCATGAGGTGAAGGACGAGAACTACGGGAAAATCATCGCCGCCAACGACGCCTACGATAAGCTGTCCCCGGAAGCGAAGGCCCTGCTGGTGCTGGAAAGCGAGGCCATCACCACCCTGTCCGCGCTGGCTGAGAAAGTCAAGCGGCTTCATAGTATTAGTGAGGATATATACAAGGAATTAACGGATTTCGAGGACAGAGATACGGTCAACGCATATTCACTAAGCCAGGCGAAAGAGCATATAGAGAAAATCGAAGATGAGTTCGAGGATTTTCTGGCGGATTACGCGGAAGACAGCGAAAGCGATCTACCAGATGAACTTGACTCGGATGCCTTTGAAGCATACTTACGGGTGAAGTCCTGGATCGCCTCCTACGAAGCGGCCCTGGACTACTTTGACAAGCACGACGGGCTGTATCACATCAGCCTGGGGGACATACCGAAGCTCCCGGGCGCTGCCGCGTGGGATACGGTAGACGAGCTCATCGAGGCCCTGGAAGCGGCTACGGGTGAGGACTACGACGGGCTGCCCGACGAGGACGCCAGGTATTACGCCAACCCGGAGATCGAGTACTTCAGGACCCTGCTCCGGAAGGCCTACGCCTACCGGGACGCCAGGGACAAGATCGCCGCCCTGAGGCTGACCCTGGGGGACGCCCTGGACGCCCCTGTGGACGACTATGCCGTACTGTCCGCCATCATCCACAGCCCCGAGGCAGAGAAGCGTATCTTCGACGAAGCCGTGCCCGTGGTCACCGGCTACGCGGCTTTCGGGGCGCCGCAGGAGGATCTTGAAGACGTCGAAGTATACAATCATTTCCGCTCGGCCTTCGCCAAGTATGCCGGATACCTGGACTATCTGGAGCAGTACGCCGGCGCCCTGGCGCTCACTGAGGATACGGTGAGGATCACGGACATGGCGGCTATACAGAGCGCTCTGGCGGCTTACGACCGCATCGGCGACCCGGATGTGCGGAAAGCCCTCGAGGCGCAGTATGACCTGCTTAGCGCCCTTCTCGCCAAAGACAATGAGCTGCTCACGGAGTACGCCAGGATCAGGAGCGGGCTCACCGACCTCATCGACGGCGTCAATCCTTATCAGGAGAAGGCTTCCATCAAGAGGCAGAATGTGCAGGCTGTGACCGAGGCGGTAGACGCCATCGAAGAGCTCCTGGAGCGCTTTATCCGTATCGGCGGGAACGCCGGGGACATACCCGGCTACGGGGTGTACCTAAATGTACTGGACGCCCTGGGCAGGTACGCGCCTTCATGGGCGGGTGAAGAAGACATGAGCGCGGGTTACTATCCCACATCCGGTTTCGAAGCCGCCGCGGCGGGCGTGGCGGAGAAGCCCGCGGAGGACGGGGCCTGGCGGGATGTGACCGATACATCGGATGTGGAAAACCTCCGGGACGCCGAAGTGCCGGAGGGGGAAGACCCCCTGGCGGAACGCGAGCCCGGCGGCATGGATCATGATCTGCCCCCTGTGCCAAACAAACCCGAGTTTACCGTGGAGATGGACGAGTGGGGCCACTTTATCGAGTTCAACGAAGAAGGCGCGCCCCTGGGCGAGTGGATTTGGAACGAGGAGCTGCATCTGTGGGAGTTCGATGAATACGCCTTGTCGCCCCTGGGCTTCCTGCCGGTCACCGGCGAGGCGGGGGGGACGCTGCTGCTCTTTGCCGTCGTGGCGGCCGCCTTCACATGCTTCGCCCTGGGAGAAGCCCTGCCGTGGCGGGCCCGAAGGCGCGGGCACGTGAAGCCGCGCTGACATTGCGGCCATGGTAGCTGTATGGTATACTCAGATTGCCGCATCGACAACCATCCGCGAAAGGAGCGGGCTATGAGCTATAAACCGGTTATGCTGATCATCATGGACGGCTGGGGGGTGGCGCCCCCGGAAGCGGATAAGCGCTACGACGCCACTGCCGTCGCCCCCACGCCCGGTATAGACCGCCTCAGGGCGGCATACCCGTCCACAGCCCTAGCCGCCAGCGGCGAGGACGTAGGTCTGCCTGAGGGGCAGATGGGCAACTCAGAGGTCGGCCACCTGAATATAGGCGCCGGGCGCGTGGTGTATCAGGAGCTGACCAGGATCAACCTGGCGGTGCGGGACGGCAGCTTCTTTGCCAATCCCGTCCTCAATGAAGCCTGCCAAAAGGCTAAGGACGAGGACAAGCCCCTCCACCTCATCGGCCTCGTGTCCGACGGCGGCGTCCACAGCGAGATGACCCATCTGTACGCCCTGCTGGAGCTGGCGAAGAAGCATGAGTTGGACAGAGTCTACATCCACGCCCTCCTGGACGGCAGGGATACGCCGCCCAAGAGCGGGCTGGGTTATATACGGGAGCTGGAGGAGAAGATCAAAGAGATCGGCGCGGGGGAGATAGCCACCGTAGCCGGGCGCTACTATACCATGGACAGGGACAAGCGCTGGGACAGGGTGCAGAAAGGCTACGACGCCCTGGTCTACGCCCACGGGCAGATGGTGTCTTCCGCGGCCCTGGTCGTGGAGCGGGCTTACGCTAAGGGCGAGACCGACGAATTCGTCACCCCCTCCGTGATCATAGACGGCAGGGGGGTACCTCTGACCACCATACAGGGCGGGGATCCCGTCATCATGTTCAACTTCCGCACCGACCGGTTGCGGGAGCTGAGCCATGTGTTCACGGATAAGGATTTCAATGTGTTTATCCGGGCGGAGGACCACGAGCCCTGGCTGGTCACGATGACGGAATACGAAGAAGGGCTGCCTGCCCGGGTCGCGTTCCCCCCGGAGAGCCTGGGCGCTACCCTTGGCCGGGTGGCGGCGGACCGGGGGCTGAAGCAGCTCCGGATCGCCGAGACGGAGAAGTACGCCCACGTCACCTTTTTCTTCAACGGCGGCGAGGAGCAGCCCTTAAGCGGCGAAGACAGGATACTCATCCCTTCCCCCAAGGTCGCCACCTATGACCTGCAGCCGGAGATGAGCGCGCCTGAGGTAGGCGCGGCGGTCATCGACAATATCCGCGGCGGGAAGTACGACCTCATCGTCCTCAACTACGCCAACCCCGATATGGTGGGCCATACCGGGGTCATGGACGCCGCCATCAAAGCCGTGGAGACGGTAGACGGCTGGGTAGGCCGGACGGTAGACGCCGTACTGGAAGCCGGCGGCGCGGTCATCGTCACCGCGGATCACGGCAATGTGGAGCTGATGTGGGACGACGATACCGGCGAGCCGGTGACCGCCCACAGTTGCAACCCCGTCCCCTGTATCCTTATCGGCGCCGGCCTTGAGGGCAAGAAGCTCCGGGACGGCGGGAAGCTGGCGGATATAGCGCCCACCCTGCTGGAGCTGCTGGGCCTGCCCCAGCCCGGGGAGATGACCGGGGCGAGCCTGATCCTGTGAAACTCCGCGCCCATGGCCCGGCGCCCTGTGAGCCATGGCGCGCCTCGGCTGCCGGGCGCATAATAACGACTTGAGGTGTTTGATAATCTATGGCAGATTTTGAAAAGAACTTATCCGAAGGCAGCGTCGTCAAGAACCTGATTCTCTTTGCCCTCCCCGTACTGGGCTCCAACTTCATTCAGTCCATTTATACATTCGTCGGTATGTTCGTCGTAGGGCGGTTCGCCGGCGCCGCCGCCATGTCGGGGGTGACTATAGGGGGGCAGACCACCTTCATCCTGACCCAGATGATCATCGGGTTATGCATGGGGACCAGCATCGTCATCGGCCAATACGTGGGCTCCGGAAACCACGAGGCGTTGAAAAAAGTCACGGCTACCATCATCACCCTGCTGTTGATTCTCTCCGTGGTGATCACCGCCGTGTCCCTCGTCTTCGCCGACCAGATCCTTGATCTTATACGGACGCCTGTCGAATCCTATAAAGATAGCCGGGACTATCTCATCGTCACCCTGGTGGGGATGATATTCATCTTCGGCTACAATGCCTTCGCCGCCATCCTGCGGGGCATGGGGGACTCAAGAAGGCCGTTTTACTTCGTACTTATCGCCAGTATCCTGAGCATCATCCTGGACTTCGTCTTCATCGCGGGGATGGGCATGGCGGCCATGGGCGCGGCCTTATCCGCCGTCATCTCCCAGGCGGCCAGCATGATATTTTGCATCGTCTATATGATCCGGCATGATTTTTCTTTTGACTTCAAGCTGTCTTCATTCCGCATCTATAAAGACCAACTCAGGCTGATCCTCCGCTTCGGCATGCCTCCCTGCATACAGAATAGCGTGACCAGCCTTTCCTTCATCTTCATCACGGCTATGGTCAATATGGTGGGCGGGGTCAACGCTTCCGCCGCCGTGGGCGCCATCGGGCGCTTCAACGGCTTCGGCTTCATGCCTGTGCAGGCCCTGAGTATGTCCGTCTCGGTGATGTGCGCCCAGAACTTTGGCGCGGGCAGGCTCGACCGGGCGGTGAAGTCCTGCTGGATAGGCACCTCCATGGCCATCGTGGTCAGTTATTCCTTTTTCGCCCTGCTCCAGGTCTTCCCCGGGCAGATCGTCTCCATCTTCTCCAGCGAGCCGGCGGTCATCGAAGCGGGCATCACCTACATACGCAGCTTCAGCTTTGAGTATCTGTTCATCCCGTTTATGTTCTGCCTGAACGGCTTATTTATGGGCGGCGGCCATACCACTTTCACCCTCATCAACAGTATCCTCTCTTCGGTGCTGATCCGGGTGCCGGTAAGCTACTTCTTCGGCCTGTACATGGGCTGGGGGCTGCTGGGCATCGGCATGGGCGCGCCGGGGGCGAGCGTATTCATCATGGTCATGATCATCGGCTTCCTGATCTCCGGGCGCTGGAAGCAGAATGTGGTGCGTAACGCCGGCGCCCTCATGGAGAGCGAACCGGCTCCCGCCAAGTAAACACAAACTAAGCCCGGGCAAAGTGACGCTCCGCTCAAGTTCACAGTTTCGACCGGCCATAGCAATGCTTCGTACAAATCCTGACGCCTCCAACGCGACGTCCTGTCGCGTTCCGGCTGGCACGACATCCTGTCGTACCCACGGATTTGGTATGAACTGCCTTGCTTGGCCGGTATTCGAAACCGTTCAATCTTTCGCTTGAGCGTCACTTCGCCCGGGCTGTATCTGTTGTGCCGCGACTATGAGGCTTATCTGAGCACCAGCTCGGGCTCAGGGATGCGTCTTGCTGTGTCGGTTTCATCGAGTATCATGCCGCCGACGCCTCCGCTGCCGAAGCCGCCGCCGACACTGCCGCCGTCCGCGTTGCCGCCGCCGACGTTGCCGCTGCCAGCCTGCAGCGGCAGGAGCACCGTCATCCTGGTGCCTATCCCCTCGCGGCTGACCACCTCGATTTGCCCGTTGTGGCGCTGGGCGATCCACTTGGCGATGGACAAGCCCAGGCCTGCGCCGCCGGTGTTGCGGGTGCGGGACTCGTCCGCCCGGTAGAAGCGGTCGAAGATATGGGCTACGGCTTCCGCCGGTATGCCCGTCCCTTCATCCTGCACGACGATAGCTGCCTTGTCTTCCTTTACTTCTACCCGCAGGATGACCTGCCCGTTCGCGGGGGTATACTTGATGCTGTTGTCGATGAGGATGCGCATCAGCTGCTTCAGCATGCCCTCGTTGCCCTGGACGACCACGCCGGGGGTGATTTCCCCGGTGAACCGGTGGGCGCCGTCGATCATCTCGATTTCCCGGCGGACGTCTTCCCCCAGGGCGGAGACGTTCACCGCTTTCCACTCGCCGTTGATGAAATCCCTGTCTCCCCGCGCCAGGAAGAGAAGCTGCTCCACCAGCTCCTTCATGGCCGTGGCCTCCTGGCGGATAGCCGCGATGGACTCCCGCATGGTCTCCGGGTCCTCCGTGCCCCAGCGGGTAAGCAGATCCGCATAACCCTGGATCACCGCGATGGGCGTGCGCAGCTCATGGGAGGCGTCGGATACGAACTGCACCTGGCTGCGGTAGGCGTCGTCGATGCGGGTGAGCATCTCATTGATGGCTTCCGCCAGGGGCTTGAGCTCATTGCTGATCCCGGAGAGGGGCAGCCTGGCGTCGAGGTGGCTCACATTGATGGAGTCCAGGGCGCCGGTGAGCCGCTTCAGAGCTTCGGGGGACAGACGGCCGCCTTTGGCGGTGAGGGCCTGGGTCGTGGCTGTCAGCTCCTGCAAAGGTTTCAGGGTTCTTCTGATGCTCTTGCCGTTGCGGCCCAGATTGATCAGCAGCGTCAAGCCCTGGATGGCCATGATGATCGCCAGGCAGCGGCTAAAGATGAAGACGGGCAGACCGATGGGGGTCTCCGCCACCAGCCAGCCTCCCTCGTAATCGATGGAGAGCGTATAAGTCAGGCTCATGAGCTGCTCTTCCGGGGAGACGCCCGGCGCGCTGTCCGCGAACACATGGCGGCCATAATGAAGATTCCTGACCGGCCCCGGCAGGCGCCTCACGACGCCTTCAGGCAGGTGAAAGGACTTCGGCTGTGTTTGCGCCCAACGGACGACGCAGTTCCCCTCGCTTCGCAGGATCTCCCCGTCGGCGTATACCCGCGCGGCAGGCTGGCTTGGCCGGGCCCTGCCGGAGCTTTGTGGCGGCTGCGCCATGTTGTCCGAAAGCAGGGGAATGACCCCGGCGTCTATACAATAAAGAAATCCTGCGGAAAACAAAACGCAAATCACCACATCCAGCAGCAGCATGATCCTGAGCTGCCGGATGAATAATATGGCGTTTAGCCGGAAGGATAAGGATGATTTTGTTTTTCTCTTAGACATACCTGGTTCCTCTGTCAGGTCCGGCGCCCCGGGTGTTACGGAGTACTAGTGGACGTTGCGCTACTCTTCCCGTATCTGGTAGCCGATGCCTCTGACGGTGTGGATCAGCTTCAGGTCGAAGCGCTCGTCCAGCTTGCTGCGCAGGAATCGCACATACACGTCCACCGCGTTGGTCTCCCCGGCGTAATCGTAGCCCCATACCTGCTCCAGCAGGGAGTCCCGGCTCAGTACGCGGCCCTTGTTTTCCAATAGGTACTGCAGCAGGGAGAACTCCCGCAGGGTCAGCTCTACCGCCTCGCCTTTGACCTTGATCTCATGGCGATCCACGTCCAGGGTCAGCAGGCCCCCGGCAGCGGTGAGCACGGCGCCGCCCTCTTTGCCGCCTTTAGCGGGCTCCGGGGCCGTCTTCTTGCGCAGGCCCGCCCGTATCCTTGCCAGGAGCTCTTCGATGGCGAAGGGCTTGGTGATATAGTCGTCGGCGCCGGTATCCAGGCCGGAGACTTTGTCCATCACCGCGTCCCGGGCGGTAAGGAGGATCACCGGCGTGTCCGAGGTCCGCCTCAGCCGGCGCAGTACTTCCATACCGCTTAAGCCGGGCAGCATGATATCCAGCAGGATCAAGTCAAAGCCGCCGGATTCGGCTTGCGCCAGCCCGGCGACCCCGTCGTAAGCCTTGGCTACCTGATAACCCTCGTGGAGGAGCTCCAGCTCCACCATACGCGCCATTTTTTCTTCGTCTTCGATCAGAAGTATCCGCTCCGCCACAGGAAACACCGCCTTGCCTTGTGCTAGTATCGCATTACGCTCAAAACCACGCAAATTCGCGGTTGTTTATTGCGCTTGAGCGCCTCTAATCTCTTAGAGGCGCCCGAGTGCCCGTATCGTTATTTCTTTCCTTACTCGCAGTCGCCGTCGTTGTCGTTGTCGGACTCGAACTTCAGCTTGATCTCAAAGCCGCCGTGCTCGCCGTCGCAGCTTTCCTTGTCGCAGCTTTCCTTCCGGGCGGCTTCGTTCTCCATCACCGAGCGCTTGATGTTGTCCGCGGTATCCGCAGCCTGGCCCATGATGCTGTTGATGGAATCCCTGCCGAAGTCAGGGCCGGTGAAGCGGTAGCGGCAGCCGAAGAAGAGGGCGATAATCAGCAGAGGCAGGGTCACCCAGAAGAAGAAGATCAGCGAAACGATGAGAAGGGTAACCGGCATGCTGATCAGGCTACGGCCGTCACGGCTTACCTCGAACTGATTGGCGTTGGTCTTCCTGACCAGGTCGCAGAACTTCATCCAGAAGTAGTGGAGCTGCTGCCCGATGGTGGGGCCCTGGCGCTTGTACTGCTGCTCATACTGTTCGTGGCCGTAAGAGCGGCCATGGCGGTGATGGGGCTTTCTGCCCTTCCGCCCGAAGTAGGCCTCTTCCTCGAAGCTGTCCCGGGCGCCGCCGGTGCGGGTGTTGTAGGAGCCCACCTCCGGGCCGTCTATCTTGCCCTGCTTCTCCAGGTGGATCACGGCTTCCAGGAGGTCGCCGTCCGTGAGCTCCAGCGCGGCTTTCGCGTCTTCATAGCTGACGTCCGCTTTTTCCCTGAGTTTCTCGACTTGCTCTAATGTGATCATGATGTGTACTCCTTTCGATCCGGTATGTGCGCCGGTATATTTTATGGCCTAACTATACCAGATGAAAGTTTAATCACAATTTACCCAGTATTAAAAAGGAATTAAAACGGGTTGCAAATTCTGTTAATGACGCTACACTAATCCTCGATCTGCTTCCTGACCACGCTGTCCGCCCCGTACTTGGCGCGGAGCCTGGGCTTCTCGATCTTGCCTGTGGCGTTGCGCGGCACCGTGTCAAATATGATCCGGTGGGGGCGCTTATACCGGGGGAGCTGCTCGCAGAACTGGCGTATCTCCACCTCGCCGCAATCCGCCTCGGGCTTGATCTCGATGATGGCTACGGCTATCTCACCCAGCCTGTGGTCGGCCAGCCCGATCACGGCGGCGTCCTTGATTTTATCGTGGCCTCTTAAGAAGTCCTCGATCTGCACGGGGTATATGTTTTCACCCCCGGTGATGATCACGTCCTTCTTCCTATCCACCAGGAAGATGAAGCCGTCTTCGTCTTCCATAGCCATATCCCCTGTATACAGCCAGCCGTCCTTCAGCACCGCGGCGGTGGCTTCGGGGTCTTTGTAGTAGCATCGCATGACACAGTCGCCGCGCACGGTGAGCTCGCCCACTTCGCCGGGCTTCACGGGGGCGCCCAACTCGTCCACGATTTGCGTCTGCCAGCGGTAGCCGGCTTTGCCGATGGCGCCTACCTTGTGGATGTTCTCCAGGCCAAGGTGCACGGCGCCGGGGCCGCAGGACTCCGAGAGGCCGTAGTTCGTGTCGTAGGCGTGCCCGGGGAAATACTTCTTCCAGCGCCGGATCAGGCTGGGGGGCACAGGCTGCGCCCCTATATGCATGAGCCGCCAGGCGGACAGGTCGTAGTCCTCAGGGCGGATATCCCCGCTCTCGATGGCGTCCAGTATGTCCTGGGCCCAGGGCACCAGCAGCCATACGATGGTGGCTTTCTCCGAAGCCGCCGTCTCGATGATCCACTTCGGGCGGGTGCCTCTCAGCAGGATGGCGCTCCCGCCGGTGAGCAGGCTGCCGAACCAGTGCATCTTCGCCCCGGTGTGGTAGAGGGGCGGTATGCAGAGGAATACGTCGTCGGGGGTCTGGCCGTGATGGTTCCGCTCCACATTGCAGGAGGTGACCAGGCTCAGGTGGGAGTGGAGTATGGCTTTCGGAAAGCCCGTGGTGCCCGAGGAAAAGTAGATCGCGGCGTCTTCCTCATCGGTAAGAGGTATACCCGGGTCGGCCTTGGGCTGGGCGTCCGCCGCGAGGCCCAGGCTCTCGGCGAAATCCGGGCAATCCCGGCCTACGAAGAATATCATACGCACGCCGGGGATATCCCCCGAGATGGCCTGGATGCGCTCGGTAAACTCCGGCCCTGTCACCAGGGTGCATACGTCCGCAAGGCCCAGGGTGTACATGATCTCGTCGGAGGAGTAGCGGAAGTTCAAAGGCACCACCACGGCGCCGACTTTCAGGACGCCGAAGTAGATGGGCAGCCATTCGATGCAGTTCATCATCAGTATGCCAACTTTATCCCCCCGGGTTATCCCCCGGCTGATCAGCAGATTGGCGAATTGGTTGGCCATGTCGTCGAAGGCGCGCCAGGTCAAGTCCTTGCGGTAGGGGCCGCTAGCGGCGGTTTCCACCAGGGTGAGCTCTTTCCAGGTCCAGCCGCCTTTGACCTCAAGCTCGGGGTTGATTTCCGTCAGGCATAGTTTGTCGCCGTAGAGTTCGGCGTTTTTCACAAGAAAATCTGTAATCGGCATATTGGCAACTCCTGTTATAATATTTGATTCTGCTTTACGCGGCCTGCTTCCCTTTGCTCATGGACTTCATGGCGATTAAGACGCCCACCATGACCAGCAGTGCCAGAGGCAGCACGATGAAGGCGTTCTGCACGAAGCCAGCCAGGATGTACATCACGGCGGTCACCGCGGCGACAAGGCTGGCGTAAGGCAGCTGCGTGGATACGTGGTTGATGTGCTCGCACTGAGCGCCGGTGGAGGACATGATCGTCGTATCCGATATGGGCGAGCAGTGGTCGCCGTATACGGCCCCCGCCAGGCAGGCGGATATGGTGATGACCATCAGCTCGGAGGCGGGGTCCATCACGCTTACCGCGATGGGCAGCAGGATGCCGAAAGTGCCCCAGGAGGTGCCGGTGGCGAAGCTCAGGCCGCAGGCGATGAGGAAGACGATGACGGGCATGAAGTTGTACAGGCTGGAAGCGCTGTTCTCCAGCAAGCCGCTTACGTACTCCGCCCCGCCCAGAAGGCCGGTCATGCCGCTCAGTGTCCAGGCGAATACGAGGATCAGGATGGCGGGCACCATAGCGGAGAAGCCCTTGGAGATCGCTTCGTTGAATTCCGTCAGCGTCAGTATCCGCCGGAAGATGTAGAAGAAGAAGGTGAAAGCCAGGGCCACGAAAGCGCCCAGCACGAGGCCGATGGAGGGGTCGCAGTCGGCGAAGGCTTCCACGAAGGACGCGCCTTCAAAGAGGCCGCCGGTATAACCCATGCCGATGACGCAGCATACGACCAGCACGATGACCGGCAGCACCAGGTCGATGATGCCGCCCTTGCTTGAAGGGACTTCCGCTTCCGCGTTTTGGTAGGGGCGCTCCGGCGTCGTATACAGGTCGCCCTTATTGACGGCGTTGTCCTCGTGGACCTTCATGGGGCCGTAGTCGAACCGCAGCAAGGCGATGGTGAGCACCATGGCAAGGGTGAGCAGGGCGTAGAAGTTGTAAGGGATAGCCCTGACGAACCAGGCGAAGCCGTCCGTATTGTCCACCACGCCGGATACCGCCGCCGCCCAGGAGGATACTGGGGCGATGATGCAGATAGGCGCGGCCGTGGCGTCGATGAGGTACGCGAGCTTTGCCCGGGAGATATTGTGCTTGTCGGTCAGGGGGCGCATGACGCTGCCCACGGTGAGGCAGTTGAAGTAGTCGTCCACAAAAATCAACACGCCCAGGGCGCTGGTGGCAAGGAGGGCGCCGGTCCTGGATTTGATTTTCTTCGCCGCCCATACGCCGTACGCTGCGGAGCCTCCCGCTTTGTTGACCAGGGAAACCAGTATGCCAAGCATGACCAGGAACATGAGAATGCCGATGTTCCAGTCGTCCGCCAGGCTGCCGATGAAGCCCTCGGTAAAGATGGCGAGCATCGCGCCCTCCACGTTGAAGTTCGCGTACAGCAGCGCCCCGGTGATGATGCCCACAAAGAGGGAGATATAGACCTCTCTGGTGATGAGGGCCAGCCCGATGGCGATGATGGGCGGGATGAGCGCCCAGAAGGTCTCGCTGAAGTTGTCGCCGGAGCCGTCGCCCCGGGCGATCAGGCCGACGACGACAAACAATACCAGCACCGCCGCGAGGGCGATAGCCTTGACCGCTTTTTGATTACCTTTCATGAAAAATCAACTCCTGATCATTTGTTTCCGTAAAAATACCGTCTTTCATTATAACACAAAAAGGCGATAACACAAAAAGACTTTGCGTACCGTCCCTATGTGTATTATACTCATTATGGTAAAACCTGTCCGTTGAAAAATACACATAAAAAGGCAGATCGGAGGCTTTCTATGACTAAGCGGCTTTTCATCCTGATCATGATGACCGCATTCGTGCTCTCGTTCAGTACCGCGGTTTTAGCCGACGCCGGGCAAGCCGGGGGCGTGTCTGTATTCGTCGATGACAATGAGATAGACTTCGACCGGCCACTGGCGAACAGCGGCGGGCGCATACTTGTCCCGGTGCGGTCGATCTTTGAGCAGATCGGCTACCATGTGGAGTGGGACAGCGCGAACCAGGCCGTATACATCAACGAGCCGGGCATACAAGTGGCGAAAGCCAACGCCGGGGCGGAAGCCAGGATAGACGCGAGGGCGGGTATCCATACAAACGATATCGGGATTTTTATCAACAACGAGCGGATATATCTCGCGGAGCAGGAGCCTATCAATGTGGACGGCAGGATACTCATCCCTGTCCGCTACGTGACGGAAACGCTGGGCTATGACGTGGAATGGGTCGCGGAGACACAGACGGTATACATCAGCGACGCGGCGGATGAGTGCATCCCCATGGAGATATCCTTCATCGACGTGGGGCAGGGCGACGCGATATTCATTAACTACGGCGAGTATGAGATCCTCATCGACGCGGGGGTCGCCGCCGCCGGAAAGACAGTGGTCGACTATATCAGGCCATACGTAGACGGGCCCATCGAGTTGATCATAGCGACCCATCCGGACGCGGACCATGTCGGCGGCCTGACCGACGTGATTTATGCCTTTGACGTCGATATGATTTTGCATAACGGGGAGACAAAGGATACCGCCGCTTTCAAGAATTTTCTCAAAGCCGGAAGCACAAAGGAGAATTGCTCCTTCCTGGTCGCTGAAGATACGGTCATCGTCATCGACGATAAAGTCTCCCTGGAGATCATCACTCCGGTCAAGCGTTACGCCGACGCCAACAACAACAGTATCGTGGCGATCCTCACTTACGGCGACGTAAGCATATTTCTCTCTGGCGATATGGAAGCGCAGTCGGAGAAAGACCTGATGAACCGGTTTCGGAAGGTAGATATCCTGAAAGCCGCCCACCACGCTTCCCGGACTTCATCCAGCGCGGTGTTTATGAGCATCGTGGACCCGGACTACGTGGTCATAAGCGCGGGGCTTGGCAATACCTACAAGCATCCGCACACGACCGCGCTGCAGCGTTATTTCGACGCGGGCGCGGTGGTATACGGCACGTTTCTGGACGGCACCATCGTCCTGGTCACGGACGGCGCGACCTATAGCTTCGACGCCGGGACGCCGGTGACGATGGACGACGCCGGAGATAAAGCCGCGTGACGCGGGAAGAGAAGCACGGCGACCTGCCTATCACGGTCTGGGGCGCGTAACCGGAGTCGCGGCGTCGGTTTTTATGATGCGGTATATGCTCCAAATCCTGCCGCCGGAAAGGCTCAAGAGCCATAACTCGTCGTCCATCCGGTATAGCCCGCCTATCGGCCCGCCTTCATCCGACATGACCGCGAGCAGATAGCGCTCACTGAACCGCGCCAGATCGGGCAGTGAATGAAAAGGATCGAATAATTCATCCGCCAACAGGAAGAAGGGGTCAAGATCCACCGGCGTTTTATAATACTCAACGCCGTGGCTTCGTATGCTTCCATTGCTTGTGTCGGTGATGAAAAAGGCGTCTTTTTCAAAGCAGTAGGTATATGGCAGTTCGCCGCGCGCTATAAACGAGCTCAGGGGATTTGTGTAAATGTTTTCATCGAATACGTAGCAACCGAAAATCCCGGCCGCGGCGTATTCCGCGCCTCTTGGCGAGGTCATGGCGATCATGGGCCCCGAGACCGCCACAGCGGCGCATATGGCGACTGCCGCGATTAGCGTCCCCTTACCGGGCTTAAACTCGCGCTTCCGCGCCATGCCGAGGATCAGCCACGCAAGGCCGCCGGACAGCAGGACGATCAATATATCCACAGCCGCCAGCGCTACGCCCGGAAGCCCGCGGAAAAACCAGCCTGTGCCGAAACGGTAGAGATTCCCCTTCATCATAGCCGCTTCGCCGGCGTACATCAGGGCGGTGGTGCAAAGGGAAAGGGATACCGGCACTCCGATACCAAGACGTATGCCCTTTCCGAGCAAGAAGCTTCCGGCGTAAATACCAACCGCCGCGCCCAGGGCGATGAAGAATACAGCTGTCAGGGACGAGGCGAGGGGCGTCTGCACCGGGGCCGCCTGGCGGAAGAAAGCGGTCGTATTGGCGAATATACAGAGAGCGACCAGCGCCGCTGTGGAAATGCCTCGCAGATAGACCGGCCTGGCCATATCCCTGTCGCTGCCCCGAAGCAGCTTTGCGATACTATAGATCAGCCCGCATACCATGGTGATCAAGATAAGGGAAATCAGATAGTAATGGATTTTGTACGCGTTGTCGCCCGCGACATAGTAAGTGCGGTAAAGAGCGGCGTAGGTCAACGATTGCGTTTGTATAACGGGAGTAATCATGCAGAGGGAAGCCTGCCACAAATCCGCGGTGGCTGCCACCGACCCGGCGGCGTCGGGCGCCAGGGTGGACGCGTCGACCAGGGTCATGCCCGCCACATGGATCTGCATGGTTTCGAAGAACCGCTCAAGGGCAAAGAATACACCGTAGGTTGTCGCTATCCCTACGGGAAAAGCGAAGCGCTTCAGCCGGAAGAAGAGCGGCTGCAGCGCGGCAAAGTACAGGAGCGAGACGCAGATCGCCGCGTAGGGCACGACGTATTTCGCGTACTGCTCCGGTTGAAGGGCGCCGCTTGTGACGCTTATATATGCCATGCGGGCGCCGTTGATCAGCGGGTAAGCCGATAATATGGCTAATGCCGCAAAGGACATGAAGTAGAACCGTTTGGCGTTTGTGTTCATCGCGAATGCCTTCCATACTTGGATTTCATGTCGTTACGCTTTCCCAATCAACCAGCTTATCACGCTTTGTTTGCGAATCCCGTCATAATTGGCGTTTGGCATGATATCGTCCAGAGTCAACAAAAGCTTTGGATGATTATCCGGTATTCTCTGTAAAGGCTCAAGCTCGCGCCTTAGTGTACTTTCATCAAGAGTTGACGCGGACACTTGAAAATAACAAACCTCATCTGCTCTCCGCGCGATAAAATCGACTTCTTTTTCCGCGAGTTTACCGACGTTTACTTTATAGCCGCGCCGCAACAATTCCAGATAGACGATGTTTTCCAGGACATGCCCAATGTCCGCGCTGCTTGAGCGCACAAGCAGCTCTCTTAGCCCGGTATCCACTATGTAGTATTTGCCGAGAGTCTTTAAGGTTTGTCTGCCCTTAATGTCAAAACGGTCGACTTTGTAGAACAAAAAGCTATCGGTCAGGGCCCGTAAGTACCGATCTACCGTATTGACCGATATTCTTCGCCCGCTGGAATTGATCGTATCGCTGATTTTCTTGGCCGAGATTGGACTGCCAATGCAGCCGCCTAAGAACTTAACAATGTTCTCAAGCAAGGAGACGTCTGTAATCCCTTCGCGTTTCGCCACGTCCTTGATCAGTATGGTGTTGTATATACCGTCTAAATAATCGTTGATCATGGTTTTGTCGTCCTGAAGCGTCGCCACATACGGGAACGAGCCGAGGCGCATATAGTCGCTAAAATGCTCTTTGAGATCCCTTGCCCCAAAGCTTGTATCGGAATCAGATTGACCTTGTTGCATCTCTGGATCGAGAAAAAGAAGGTATTCCGCGAAGGATAGCGGAAGCATGCTTATCTCCACATATCTTCCCGATAATAATGTGGCCAGATCTCCCGAAAGCATATAAGCGTTTGAGCCGGTGATATACACATCGACATTTTCCTTTATGAATAAACTATCGATTGCTTTTTCGAACTGCGGGCATTGCTGAACTTCGTCGATAAAAACATAAGTGAACTTATCCCGGCATAACCTGTCATTCACATAAGTATGTAAAGAGCGATAGTCAAGCAGACGCTCATTGTCCACGTCTTCGAGGTTGATGGATATGATTTGATCCCCGGTCACGCCGGTTTCTTTAAGGTACTCTATGTACAAAGAAAACAATGTGGATTTTCCGCATCGCCTTACGCCGGTTATCACTTTGACAAGTTGACGTTGACGCCAACGAATGAGCCAATCAAGATATTCCTTTCGCTTGATCAAAACGAACCACCTCGCTGCTCACATTGTATCAAAAAACGATAGAAGTATCAACTTATTTCTGAATAGAGAAAAAAGTATGCAAATGGTAAATGTTTTTTCCGGAATCGAGCATTTCAACAACGTAAGAGTCGCCGTTTCGGTCTGTAGAATATGGTAAAATGATCGAGCAACGATAAATTTGTTTTCAGGCATGAAACGGGAAAGGGTGGGGTAATATGAAAATCACGGTATTTGGCATTGGCGGCGTAGGCGGCGTCGTCGGCGGGGCGCTTGCCCGCCGGAATGATGACGTCTATTTTTACGCCCGGGGGGAAAACCTGCGGGCGATAAGGGAAAACGGGCTGGAGATCGAATCCGCCTCCCTTGGGAATTATATCGCGCGGCCGAAGTTGATTACGAACGACGCGGCGGAAATCGGCGTTACGGACGTAATATTTATCACGAGCAAAGGCCATAATCTGGATGAGGTCTGCCGTGAAGCGGCGCCTATGATCGGGCCGGAGACAGCCGTCATCCCGCTTCTCAACGGCGTCTACAACTCGGACAAGATGGCGCCCCATCTGCCTCCCTGCGTCCTGGCCGACGGGCTGATCCGCATCTACTGCCATCTGAAGGGACCCGGACATGTGTATCATCAATCGGGAGGGTCAGTTTGGTTTGGCATGCGGGACGGTAGCAAGCCTCAGATTCTCACTGAGGCGGCGGAGTTGTTGAATGAGGCGGGGATCCCCGCGACCGTAGCGGATGATATTTTGCTGGAAAACTGGAAAAAGTACGTCGGCATGTGCGGGAACAGCACGGTCTTCTGCTGGTATGACGCGCCCGCCGGGCTTGTGCGCGAGAAGCAGGGATACGAGGACGTCGTCCGCGGGGTGGTAAGCGAGCTCGTATCCGTCGCGGCGGCGAAAGGTATCCGCTTGCCGGAGGATACGGTGGACAATCAGGTGAAAGCTTTTGCCACTATGCAACCCGAGACGATCACGTCTCTATACCGCGACCTGAGCGGCGGGAAAGCCCCTGAGCGGACCGAACTCTTCCATCTCGTCGGCAGTCTGGTCCGCATGGGCAAGGAGACAGGCGTACCCACGCCCTACCATCAGGCGGTGCTGGATAAGTATACGAAATGAACTGGTTGTACAATATGCATTTCATTGTCATACCATCAACCAACTTATCATGCTTAATTTGCGAATACCGTCATAATTAGCGGTTGGCTTGATTTCGTCCAACGTCAGCAAATACTTTGGATGATTATCAACTTTTTTCTGCGACAAGCGATTATTTTTTACTCTGCCGCTTTGAAGTTGTACAACGGCTTGATTGTTTTGATGATTTCCGCCGTATCGCCGATATTGGCGACGATATCATCCATCGGTTTGTATGCGAAGGGCGCCTCGTCAAGGGTGCTGCGGTTCACGGTGGTGGAATAGATACCTTCCATTGCTTTCTCGTATTGGGACAGCGTAATGCTTTTTTTCGCTTCGCCGCGCGACATGAGGCGGCCGGCGCCGTGGGGGGCCGAGCAGTTCCAGTCCTCATTGCCTTTGCCGACGCAGACAAGGCTCCCGTCCCGCATGTTGATGGGGATCAGTATCCTTTCGCCTTTCCGCGCCGAGATCGCTCCTTTCCGGAGGATCATCGAGTCAAGGTCGATGTAATTGTGGATCGTAGTAAACTGCTCGCTGATTTTGAACTTCATCCGCTTTTCCAGCACGTTTACCATAGCTTTGCGGTTCAAATCGGCGTACTGCTGGATGATCGCCATGTCATGCAGATAATCATCATAAGGCTGCCCTTCCAGATAAGCCAGTACGCGGTCAGCGCCTTTCCCGTTGCGATTTAAGGTTTCCGCTGCGATATTCTGATAATAATCGCAGACCTGCTTCCCGATATTTCGGCTGCCGGAGTGGACGACGAGATACAGCAGGTCCTCGTCATCCTGATCCAGCTCGATGAAATGATTCCCGCCGCCCAGAGTGCCGATGGAAAGCCGGGCCCTATTCAGGTCGGTATGCTTGGCGCCGAGCAATGC